>DATGQC010000388.1:0-4807 GCA_035304425.1 Advenella sp. | reverse complement strand
CACTCATGGCGGCGGCGGTTCTACAGTTCCCATTGCCGGTAAACCTCCTTGATGGCGCGCACCGACGAGAGCGACACTGCAGGCAATGCGGTTTGCTCTAGCATTTTCGTATAACGCCTGTGGTTTGCCGGCGTGACAACTGCAATATGGCGGATCATCGCCCACTTGAGGCTATCCTGAGCGCCTTCCAGGCCGCCATAACGTTCCCGCTCGAATAGTGTACGCCGCAAGTAACGCAACAGGCTCGTCGCCGTATGCACGTTCAGCAAAATAATGCCGGTCGCCCGCTCAAAGCGCTGCGGCATATACTTGGAATAATTGCCGTCCATCACCCAGCGCTCGCCCGCGATCGCCGCGTCATGCAAGGCAGAGAAAGTTGCTGCCGGGCGAGGCACCCAATCGGTATTGGGTTCATGAAATAGCTGATCCAGATGTACCGGCTGCAGGTCGCATTTTCGGGCAATCGCCGTGGCCAGGGTCGACTTCCCGCTATTTGACGGTCCCAGGATACAGATCCTGGGGCCCAGAGAAGAAAGAGGAATCGTCTTTTGCATTGCTGTCTTGTGCCTTGCTTTGAGCACCTGAAGGATTGCACTTGGCATAAGACTACTCATGCCTTGTCGATACTTGATGACGGCGATTGCCCGGCGCCCACGCCAGCGTCAGTGACGCCAGCCCGTTTAGCAATTGCAGACGCTTGTATCTCCGTGCCGCCCGCTCAGCCATCGCAAAATGCGATGGCTCCATAGTAAATGGTTGATTTGGTTAATTTTAATGCGTGATTACAATCAATTTTCACTAATTTCAAAGGGTCAGAAATGAGAAACTACCGAATCGGCCAAATTGTGCCCAGCTCCAACACCACCATGGAAACGGAAATTCCGGCCATGCTGAATGCCCGTCGCGCCCTGTTCCCCAACGAAACCTTTACATTTCACTCTGCGCGCATGCGGATGATGAGCGTCACGCCGGAGGAGCTGACTGCGATGGATCAGGCCAGCGACCGTTGCGCCATCGAACTGAGCGATGCCCGCATGGATGTCATGGCCTATGCTTGCCTGGTAGCCATTATGGCCCAGGGCAACGGCTATCATCGTCAATCCCAGGCGCGCCTGCAAAAAGCGGTTCAGGAGAACAACACCAACATTCCCATACTGAGCTCGGCCGGCGCGCTGGTAGACAGCCTGAAGGAAAAGAACCTGGGCAAGGTTTCCATTATCACGCCCTACATGAAGCCGCTCACACAGCGCGTGATAGAATACATTGAGGCCGAAGGAATCAGTGTTCACGACTCCATCAGCCTGGAAGTATCTGATAATCTGGAAGTTGGCCGCCTGGATCCGGCCAATCTGCTGGAACACGTGACACGCCTGGATATTGAGGGTGTGGATGCGGTGATTCTGTCCGCCTGCGTGCAAATGCCGTCGCTACCCTCCATCCAGAAGGCTGAAGACAAGATCGGCAAGCCGGTGCTGTCTGCTGCCGCGGCCACGGTTTATCAGATGCTGAAGACTCTCAACCTGGAAACGCGGGTGCCTGACGCAGGATTCTTGCTGTCGGGTAACTAGCGGGTTCGCTTCTGCATTGAACGCGCCGTGAAAATTGATCTGCTCACATTAAAATTGTTTATACGGGTTGTGGATGAGGGCACGATCAGTCGCGCAGCAGAACTGGAAAATATTGCGGCGGCCGCAGTCAGCCGCCGCCTGTCGGAACTGGAAGACAAGCTTGGTCTGGTGCTGCTGAACCGCAGCAACCGCGGCGTCACGCCAACACCTGCCGGTCTGGAACTGCTATACCGGGGACGCGCTATTCTGAACAGCGTGCAGGCGGTAGAGAACCAGCTTGGCGACTTCGGCAAAGGCCAGCGCGGCAGCGTCACGCTGGCGGCCAACCCCACTGCCATTACCCAATTTCTGGCGCCCTTGCTGGCTGAATTCACAGCCAGCTATCCCAACATCCAATTGCATCTGGAAGAAAAAAACAGCCTGAGCATTACCCGGGCGCTGGCCGCTGGCAAGCTGGACATCGGCATATTCACACACATTCCCTATCAGGACGATATCGAAGTTACGCATTTTCGCAAGGATACGCTTATCGTCCTGGTGCCGGCCGGACACCCGCTGGCGCAGCGCAATCAGGTCTCCTTCAGGGATACGCTTGACTACAGCCATATTACGCTTACAGCAGGCACCCAGCTTAATTACCAGCTCCTTAACGCAGCGCGGTCGGAGTCGGCCAATGTCAGGATCGATATTGAGACATCGGGCTATGATGCCATGTGCCTGCTTATCAACGCCAATATGGGCATTGGCATTTTGCCCGAGGGCTGTGTGGATTTGTACCGGGTGCCCGATACAGTGCGGGTCAGGCTGGACGAAGACTGGGCGCAACGCAACATCCTGATCGGCGCCCGCCGTCTTGGCCAGCTGTCTCCAAGCGCCAGACAGGTATTTGATTTCCTTTCGGAAAAAAATGACAGTATACTGTAGTTATTGCTAGTGCAGAGACCGTATTTTCCCGATAGAATTGCGTAAAGGCACCGGTAACTTCAGCGGCCAGGGCGCCCCCTCGGATCACCCTGAACTCGCGTTTCAAGTCACTTCAGTATAAGGTTCACTGCATAATGAAAAAGAGAGACAAAGACGATCTGCCTACGGCCGACCATCCAGATCAAATCAAGACCAAATTTCATGACCAGGGGCTGTGGTCGCGACCAGGATTCCTGGTTCGGCGACTCAATCAAATTCATTACTCCATGTTCTTCGAAGAATGCAAGAACGAAAACATCACGCCGGTGCAACATGGCGTGCTATCGGTGTTGCTGAACGAGCAATACCTGGACCAGTCATCCATCGGCCTGAAAGTGGGCCTGGACCGCACCACCTCTGCCGATGTCATTAAGAGACTGGCTGATAAGGGGTTGGTCAGTCGCCGGGTCAATCCGGATGATCGGCGTTCACGCCAGTCTTTCATTACAGAGGAAGGCATCCGCATCATGAAGCAATTGCGCAAGGGGATGATTCGCTCACAGGAGCGGCTGCTGGAACCACTGAACAATGAAGAACGGGAAGTGTTCGTGCGGCTGCTCAGCAAACTGGTAGAGGAAAATAACCAGTACGGCCGGGCGGCGCTAAAGGATATGTAACACGCGGCGGCGACGTACACCAGGCTTGCCCGGTGCATGGGCATACGGTGTATGTCACGCGCCCTTGAGTCATCAACAGGCGCGGTGTGCGCCGGCCTGGCCGCCATCGTGCGCAACGATAGCGCCGCCCGCAAGACCGAACGATACCCAGGCCGGATCAGACCGCGGCCGAACGGCCGGTCCGGGCATGCTGCCGGTGTTCGCGTTGCCGGTTTAATTGATCCTCGAGGCAAAGACCTGGCGATCTGCGCCCTACGCCTGCTGGCGACGCCCCCCCATGACCCTGCGTTCCACCCACGCCAGCAAGCCATAAAGCGCCATCCCCATCAATGCCAGAATAAACAGCGAGGCAAACACCCGCACCGTGTCAAAGCTTCCCTGCGCGCTCATGATAATGTAGCCCAGCCCCTGCTGCGACGAAACAAACTCACCCACGATCGTCCCCACCAGGGCCAACGACAATGCGACTTTCAGGCCGGCCACGATCGACGGTAGCGCCGATGGCAGCTTGACCTTCAGAAAGAAATCCAGCGCACTGCCCTTCAGGACACGCCCCAGATCAATCAAGTCAGGCGGCACTGAACGCAGTCCGTGGACCGTATCAATGATCACGGCAAAGACAGCGATCATGAAGGCGATGAGGATTTTCGGTTCCGCCCCGGTGCCCAGCCAGATCACAAAAAGCGGCGCCAGGGCGACCTTTGGAATGCTGTTGAAGGCAATGATCAGCGGATAGAAATAGCGCTCAAAAAAACGCGAGCTGACCAATGCAACGGCAATAAGAACGCCGCCAGCAACCGCGCACGCAAAGCCTGCCAGCGTAATCAGCAAGGTATGCCATGCCTGCATGGCATACCACCCTGCTTCACGGAACAACTCAGCGAATACATCACTGGGTGCGGGCAGGATAATAGGCGGCACCAGACCGGCACGACAGACAATCTCCCAGATGATCATCAGCACGATCATGGAAATCATGCCATGCAGGCCATTGCGCGCAGAGGTCATTATTGCATTCATCATCAATGCTCCATGCTTTCAAACAACCCGCGGATGTGGGCAGACAAACGGCCAAAAGCCGCCGATTCCCGTATATCCAGCGGGCGAGGTCGGGGAAAATCGACCGCAATGGCCTCTACAATACGACCCGGACGCGGACAGAACACCAGCACCACATCCCCCAGGAAAATGGCTTCTGCAATGCCGTGGGTTACAAAGAGCGTGGTATTGCGGGTTTGCATCCAGATCCGCTGCATCTCGACATTCATCTGATCACGGGTGAGCGCATCCAGCGCACCAAACGGCTCGTCCATCAACAACAGGCGCGGATCGTCCACCAGCGCACGGCAAATTGACGCGCGCTGGCGCATGCCGCCGGACAGTTCATGCGGGTAACTATCGGCAAACGCAGCCAGCCCCGTCAGACTCAGGAGCGAATCGACCCGCTGCCGGTAATCATCTTTGCGCTTGCCGGCAAACTCGATGGGCAGCAGGACATTATTGCGGATCGTACGCCACTCCAGCAACGCATCCCGCTGAAATACCATACCAATATTGTCCGGTGGGCCCGTCACGGCATCCTGCCCGACCGTCAGTGAACCGGACGTGAGTTTTTCCAGACCGGCCACACAACGCAGAAACGTACTCTTGCCGCAGCCG
>DATGQC010000387.1:0-5776 GCA_035304425.1 Advenella sp. | reverse complement strand
GGCTGGCCCTTGCCCAATTCGCATCGCGTTACTATCAGCGCTCATTGGGCGAGGTCATTCTGCCGGTATTGCCCAATGGGTTAAGAAAACCTGCCGCTTATCTGGGTAAACGGTCTGCGGGTGGTCCGGTGGCCCGGGCTGATCGTAAAAAACGCCCGGCAGTCGACCCGGTGGTCGGCTCTCCCATTACATTGAACCCCCAGCAGCAACATGCCGTGCAGCAAATATGTCAGTCAAGTGGCTATGCGGCCTATCTGCTGCATGGCGTGACAGGCAGTGGCAAGACCGAGGTTTACCTGCACGCGGCACTCACTTTTTTGCAGCGGGGGCAGCAAATATTAATGCTTGTGCCGGAAATCAATCTGACGCCACAGCTGGAGACAGCTGTGCGGGCCCGCTTTGCAGATATCGTGGCGCCTGAGGAGATCGCCGTTTTCCATAGCGGGTTGGCCGATGGCGAGCGTCTCAAGGCCTGGGCTGACGCTCAGCGCGGCAAGCTCAAAGTATTGCTGGGCACGCGCATGGCCATTTTTGCGCCACTGGACAATCCTGGCCTGATTATTGTCGATGAGGAGCATGATGCTTCGTACAAGCAACAAGAAGGTCTGCGTTATTCCGCGCGCGATCTGGCCGTATGGCGCGCTCATCATGCCGGCATTCCGCTAATCCTCGGGTCGGCTACGCCCTCCCTGGAAACCTGGCATCATGCACTCAATGGCCGCTATACGCGCCTGAGTCTGGAGCAGCGTGCCAGAACCCGCTTTCTCCCCGACATTCGTCTTGTGGATACCCGCAAGGCCAAGCTTAACCAGGGTTTCGAGCCCAGCGTGCTGGAGGCCATTCGTACCCGGCTTGAGCGCGGCGAACAGTCCATGGTGTTTCTCAACCGCCGGGGCTATGCGCCGGTTATGCACTGCGCTGCTTGCGGCTGGGTCAGCCAGTGTCCTCGATGTTCGGTGCATACAGTATTGCATCGCACCCCAGGCAGCGGTTATCAGTTGCAATGTCACCACTGTGGGTTTCACAGTCGCGTCCCGTCCATCTGTCCCGATTGCGGCAACCAGGATTTGCAGCCTCTGGGGCGCGGCACTCAACGGATTGAAGAGTTCCTGCAGGAAGCGTTTCCCGCGGCCCGCATCCAGCGCATCGACGCCGACAGCACCCGTCTGAAGGGCAGCGCCCTGCGGCTATTCGATCAGGTGCATACCGGCAATATCGATATTCTGGTAGGTACGCAAATGGTCGCCAAGGGGCACGACTTCAAACGGCTTGGTCTGGTGGCCGTGCTCAATGCAGACTCCATGCTGTTTTCTGCCGATTTTCGCGCTCCTGAGCGCCTGTTTGCGCAATTGCTGCAGGTCGCCGGTCGGGCTGGCCGGCATGCCGAAGGGGGGCAGGTGCTGATTCAAACCGGCTACCCTGATCATACCGTCTATCAGACACTCCTTAACAACGACTTTCCCGCCTTTGCGGACGATTTGCTGGCCGAGCGCCGGGATACCGGCCTGCCGCCCTTTACGTTTCAGACGCTGATTACTGCCGAAGCCAAAAGCGTGCAGCTGGCGCTGGCTTTTCTTCAGGATATCCGGGAGCACGCCGCTGCGGTATTGTCAGAAGACGGCGAGCCCCAGGCAGTGTGTCTTTACGATCCTGTTCCCCTGCGAATTCTTCGCGTCGCTCACGTCGAACGGGCACAGCTGCTGGTCGAATCGATATCAAGACCGGCGCTACAGCGTTTTCTGCAACGGTGGTTGCCGCAGGTCCAAACGATCGGACAGAAGCAGCGCATGCGTTATTTCATCGAAGTAGACCCCCTGGAAATCTAAATAATGAGCAATGCACTGCAATCGATGAACCCGTCGCAGCGCGAGGCGGTGCTGTACCTGAACGGACCATGCCTGGTACTGGCTGGCGCCGGCAGTGGCAAGACGCGCGTCATTACCCAGAAAATAGCCTATCTGATCAATGAATGCGGCTATGATGCCCGCGGCATTATTGCCCTGACGTTCACCAACAAGGCGGCGCGCGAAATGGCCGAGCGTATTCAGCAAAGCGTGGAAAAGAAGCGGCTCAAAGGGTTGACGATCAGCACATTTCACGCGTTGGGCGTACGCTTTTTGCGGGAAGAGGCGGTGCAGGCAGGATTGAAACCCGGTTTTTCCATCCTGGACTCCACCGATGCACTGAGCGTGATTCAGGAGTTGCTGGCAACCACTGACAAAGGTCGGTTGCGCACCGTACAGCAGCAGATCTCGTTATGGAAAAATGCGCTCGTTACGCCCGACGACTCAGAAAAAATCGCCCAAACCCCTGACGAAATGGATGCTGCCCGTGTGTATCGCAGCTATGATGCGACCTTGCGCGCGTACCAATCGGTAGATTTCGACGATCTGATCGTCATGCCGGCCACGCTGATGAGCACCAACGATGAGGTGCGTGAGCGCTGGCAGCGCCGCTGTCGTTATATGCTACTGGATGAATATCAGGATACCAACGTCTGTCAATACCAATGGGTGCGATCCCTGACGGGGCTGCGCGATATGTTTACGGCGGTGGGCGACGACGATCAGGCTATTTATGCCTGGCGCGGCGCCACCATTGAAAACCTCGCCAAGCTGCCCCAGGATTATCCGGCACTGCGCATTATCAAGCTGGAGCAGAATTATCGTTCGGTCGCGACGGTATTGGACGCGGCCAACCAGGTAATCAGCCGCAATCCCAATCTGTTCGGCAAAAAGCTCTGGTCTACGCTGGGGCAGGGTGAGCCCATTCAAGTGGTGGTCATGGATAATGAAGAGGCCGAAGCCGAATCGGTAGGCATGCGGATCTCGGCTTCCCGTTTCGAGCGCAATGCCCGCTGGAAGGATTACGCCGTGCTTTATCGGGGCAACCATCAGGGCCGCCTGTTCGAGCAAACCTTTCGGGAGCTGCGAATTCCTTATGTGATCGCCGGTGGACAAAGTTTTTTCGACAAGGCCGAAGTCCGCGATATCATTGCTTACCTGCGCATTGTTGCCAACGAAGAAGATGATCCTGCGTTTATTCGCGCTGTCACCACACCCAAGCGTGGCGTAGGACAGGCCAGCCTGACAGCGCTTGGGGATACCGCTACCCAGCTCAATTGTTCGCTGTTCGATGCGGTCCATGATGAATTGGCCGCTACGCGAATCGCGCCCCGTCAACTTGAGCCCCTGAAAGTATTTGTCGATTTCATTCGCAATATACAATGGCGTGCCGGGCGCGGCAGAACAGATGGCGGTGCGGCCACACCGGCCGAAGGCGCAACTGAACTGCTGGACGAGTTGATGAAATACATCGATTACGAGCGCTATTTATATGACACCCAGGAAGAGCGTGCGGCACAGTCGCGCTGGCAGAACGTACTTGAATTGACCAACTGGCTCAAGCGTAAGGCGCAGGAAGACGGCTTGACGCTTGCGCAACTGGTTCAGCATATTGCGCTGATTACCATGCTGGAACGAAGCGAAGACGATGAAGATCCCGACGCCGTGCGCTTGACAACCATTCATGCTTCAAAGGGGCTGGAATATCCCTATGTGCACATGGTTGGCGTAGAGGAAGGGCTGCTGCCCCATTTTGGCAAGGACGACGAATATGGCGATGCCAACAAAGATGCCGAGGCGCTGGAGGTGCGTATCCAGGAAGAGCGGCGTCTCATGTATGTGGGCATAACCCGAGCACAATTTCATCTGACATTAACCTGGTGCAAGAAACGCCGCAAGGCCCGCGAAGACCTGATTCGCGAGCCTTCGCGGTTTATCGGTGAAATGGGCCTGGAAAGCGGCGTGAAAACAGTGGTGGATCCATTCAGCGGCATGACACCCAAGGAACGGCTGGTCCGGCTCAAAGAGATGCTGCAGAAAAAAGGGTAGAATGTAAACCCCAGACAGCCGGGCCGCAGGTCTGTCTGTTGGCCCGCCATGGTGCCTGCCTCTTGCAGGGCTGGTGGCCGATTCTTGAAATTAATCACGTTTGACATGTTGGCCGGCGGTGGCGACATAATTTGAATACGGAGAAGCAGGAAAATGACACAGCGTAAGGCGCCATTGGCGAACATCAGGGTACTTGATCTGACGCGCGTTCTCGCGGGTCCATGGTGTACCCAGAACCTGGCCGACCTGGGCGCTGACGTCATCAAGGTGGAGCGCCCGGGCAGCGGTGATGACACCCGTGGTTGGGGGCCACCATATCTGAAGGATCAACACGGGGCAGATACCAGTGAAGCGGCCTACTACCTTTCTGCGAACCGCAATAAACGTTCGCTGGCGCTCGACTTCACCACGGAAGCGGGACGCGAGGTCGTTCTGGCGCTGGCAGCCAAAGCCGATATTGTCGTGGAAAACTACAAGGTGGGGGGCCTGAAAAAATACGGGCTTGACTACGCCAGCCTCAAGCAGGTCAATCCGCGACTTATTTACTGCTCTATTACCGGGTTCGGGCAAACAGGACCGTATGCCACTCGCCCTGGCTATGACTATATCATTCAGGGGATGGGCGGCCTCATGAGCATTACCGGAGAACACGACGATCTGCCAGGTGGCGGCCCCCAGAAGGCCGGCGTGGCGGTGTCGGACCTGATGACTGGCATGTATGCAAGCGTTGCTATTCTGGCTGCCTTGAATGAGCGTCACAGCAGTGGCCTGGGGCAATATATTGATATGGCGCTGCTCGATTGCCAGGTGGCAATGCTGGCCAATCAGAACCTCAATTACATGACATCCGGCAAGGTGCCCAAACGTGCGGGTAATGCTCATCAGAATCTGGTGCCGTATCAGGTATTCGAAGTCGAAGACGGCCATCTTATTCTGGCGGTAGGTAACGACACGCAATTTGCTTCGTTTTGCCGCCTGATCAATATGCCGGAACTGGCTGAAGACGAGCGCTACCGGAAAAATGCGGGAAGGGTAGTCAATCGTGACTCACTCATTCCTTTACTTGCCTCTGTCATGAAAACTCGCAAGCGTGATACCTGGCTCGCCGATCTGGAGGCCAGTAATATTCCGGCCGGTCCGATCAATACGATTGACCAGGTTTATGCGGATCCGCAAGTGATCGCACGCGGGTTGAAACTGGAATTGCCGCATCCTGTGGCAGGGACCACGCCGATGACGGCCAGCCCCATGCGTTTTTCCGATACGCCCATTCAGTACCGCAATGCGCCGCCCATGCTGGGCCAGCATTCAGCGGATATCCTAAGGGAAGAATTGGGCTGGAGTGACGAACAGATCACGGCATTGCTGAGTCAATAAAGCATCACGTGTTGGCTTGCATGCCGGCTGGAAGATATTGTCCGGCGTTGTTGCCGGAAAAGGGCGCGGTACGCTTGTGCGGCGCCCTATTGATGGCCGGTTGCATGCAGGTCATCGGCAATAATAAACCTTACCCAAACAAAAAGCCCACTTAAAAAGTGGGCTTTTCAACTTCAACTGAAACGAGCGCAGATTACTTTACTGCTTTTACCATGTAGTCAACAGCAGCCTTGACGACCTCATCGGAAGCGGAGGATCCGCCTTTGGGCGGCATGGCATTCAAGCCGTGCAGAGCAGCATCATAAAGTTTGTCCATACCGGTTGCAATACGTGCGTCCCAGGCAGCCTTGTCACCCAGTTTGGGCGCACCGGCAACGCCGGCATCATGACAGGCGAAGCAAATTTGTTTGTATAGCGCCTCTCCTTCGGCGAGCTTGTTATTTGCTGGTGCAGCAGCTGCGGCACCAGCCGCTGCGCCCGCAGCTGCTGCAGGAGCAGCACCTTCA
>DATGQC010000386.1:0-8797 GCA_035304425.1 Advenella sp. | reverse complement strand
GCCAGGAAGGCGTGAATGCCGGAAGATCGTCCAGCACCTGCTCCACGTCGCGGATTTGATCCGGCTCAAGCGCGGGCGCCGGCAGCAATTGGACGACCACGCCGATAAGCTGTCGCGAACCGAAAGGCACGATCACGCGCTGCCCTGTTTGCACCGGATGCGCGCATCGATAGTCGAATGCCTCCTGTCGAGGAATATCCAACACGACGCGGACCCAGCTGACTTGCACGCTTCATTCCTGAAAAAAGTGGAGACAGATGGCCCGAAGCCATCTGCTTGAGTATTACCTTTAAGTTACATATCCATGTCAACACTTAAAGTAGTTTCATAGGTTTCAGCGTTAAAGCATCTGCCCGAAACCACTTATTAAATAATTGACTCTGCCTGTGGATAACTTTGGGGAAAACTATATTACAAAAAAACTATTGAAATGAATTGAAGGATCAAATATTTTTCATACCGGAAACTTCATAAACTAATTTCTTAAATTTCAATAACTTAAAACGCAAGCTCATTGTGTTACAAGCATTTGTCTCAAAACAACAGCGGCTTGACATCTGTGCACAACTTGGCATCAACCGTGTTTGCTTGCGCTGTAGTTGTGCACTTCATCAACCAGAATTGAGACATGATGGGGCGGTGTGAATTGTGAAATTCCATGACCAAGATTGAACACATGCCCCCCATTTGTTACCGGTCCGAAGTCATCGATGACGCGGCGCACTTCCTGACGAATGGCGTCTTCTGTTCCAAACAGCGCCATGGGATCGATATTGCCTTGCAGTGCAACACGGTCGCCTACCCGCTCACGCGCGCGCTTCAGATTCACAGTCCAGTCAAGGCCAATGGCATCGCAACCACTGCTAACGATATCTTCCAGCCATAATCCGCCCCCTTTTGTGAACGAAATAACAGGCACCGTGACGCCATCCTGATTGCGTTCCAGCTGGCTGATGACCTGGGTAATGTATGCAAGCGAAAATTGCTGATACAGGCCATCGGCCAGGACACCGCCCCAACTGTCAAAAATCATGACTGCCTGGGCTCCTGCGCGAATTTGCTCGTTCAGATACTGTGCCGTGGCCTGTGCAGTCACTTCCAGAATACGATGCAGCATCGCGGGCTGCGCATACATCATGGTTTTGATTTGACGATAATCCGACGAACCTCGTCCTTCTACCATATAACAGGTAACGGTCCATGGACTTCCGGCAAAACCGATCAGCGGTACGCGCCCGTCAAGCGACTGGCGAATCTGGCTGACCGCGTCAAACACGTAGCGCAACGCATTCATATCGGGAACAGCAAGTTGCTCGACATCCTGCTGCGTACGCAGAGGACGGGCAAATTGCGGGCCTTCGCCGGCAACAAACCCAAGCCCAAGACCCATGGCGTCGGGCAGCATCAGAATATCGGAAAACAAAATGGCCGCGTCCAGCGGAAACCGATCCAGAGGCTGCAAAGTGACTTCTGTAGCAAAATCCGGGTTTTTGGCCAGCCCCAGAAAGGATCCGGCCCTGGCGCGGGTCTCGTTATATTCAGTCAGATATCGCCCAGCCTGACGCATCAACCATACAGGCGTATAGGGAACATGCTGGCGCTGCAGTGCGCGCAGGAAAACATCGTTCTGCAAAACCGGAAAAGCCATCGGGTACCTTTGATATCTATAAATCTATGATTTTCTTACCGGACAGATTGTATCGTACCTGGTGTAAGAATGGCCGCAGACAGTCTTCCGGCCATGAAGCGGTTTACCGCCAGACCTTGGCGTTGTTCAGAAATCATGGTCACGAAACGGCTCCGCACTGATCTGATGTTTGCGCATAAGCGCCCAGAAAGCCCGACGGTGTTTATGGGAATTACGGGCGGCCAGCGCGATGTTGCCCTTGCTGCGCGCCAATGCGTGCGTAAGATAGGTGCGTTCAAACTGGGCCACCACAACGGACTTCAGTTGCTGGAAGCCTTCGGGAAACTGGGCTATTTCCTGACAGCAGACCCTGGGAACAACCAGATGTGCAGAATGAGCGCCGGCCGCCCCACTCCCCTGCGGCAGGGCATTGCCGTTGCCGCGAAAAAGCGAAACAGGCGACAGGGCAGGATCAATACGTGGACGGACGGGCATCAGTGCAGAAGCGGGCTTACGGTCCGCAGATCGCCTGAACGCGGGCAACAACGACAAACCGGGTCTTTGCGCAGCCAGGCGCAGTGTGTCGGCTGAAGCGGACACCGGCGCCGACGCATATTCAGCCGGGCACGCAGTCGCCGCATCGTGCACAGCATACTGCTTCGGATTGACGCTGTCGCCCAACAGCGAAGGAAGACGGGCCTGCAGGTGCCGCAGTTCATGCAAGGCCCGCAACAGCCTGACGCGGATTTCCTCTGGCTCGCACGGCCACAGGGCAAAATCAACGACACCCAGTTCGAGCAGATCAATTAATCCGATAGGACGCAATGACAACCCCAATACAAAAATAGGACGATGCTGTTCGATACGGGTTTGCTGCAACAACAAACGGGTCCAGACCAGCGAAGCGGACGAGACGGGCAGACAGATGGCATCAAAGTGACGCAGAGAATACGTCATGTCCTGGAGCAGCGAAACAGACGGAAACTTGCCATACCCGACCCCGGGAGATGGTTCGACCAGGCTGAAATGCAATCGGCCGTTATGCAAACGGTCCTGTTTAAGCAGCGTTTCTGCCAGCGATTCGCTGCCGGGGATACTGATAAGCGCGCAGTCCAGTCGTTCTTTCACCTTGGGAACCCTTCCAATGTAACAAAACGTACAGGATAAATGGGCTCTTTGCGAGCAGCAATTCGCATTTATCACACTAGGGCAATTACGGTTAAGTAACTGTTTTTGCTGAAAAAACAACGGAATTGTTGCACTGCATAACATAAAGGCTCCCTACCCTTGCTTATTACTAGGGTTAACCCTATAATGGTTTATACCTAGTTATTACAGTCACATAAGGAGCCCAATACTATGAACATTTCTATGAAAAACGCCCTGGCAATGAGCGATGCCCCTGAACTTGCTTTCAGCGACTCTATGGAGCGTGAATTGATCCACAATGCAATCAACGAAGAACGCGCACTGAGCCTGACCGCGCTGGTCAAAGCCGTTGCTGCTTCTGTTGCCGCAGCTTGCGTCATGATGTATGACATGATCAAGGAAACAGAAAAAGCGATTGACGATACCGATTCCGAAGGCGGTTTCAGCTGGTAATAAGCTGATCCTTCCTGCGTCAACAGGCGCGGGGACACGAAATCGAAGTGCAGTATGAATGTGGCGGACATGATCGTACGCCAAACGGGTGATTGACTGACGGCGCATCTGCCTGCAATTGAAACCCACAGCGGCCAGACAGCTGTTGTGATGCAGGCGGATGACATGCCGGTTTAGCCACCGCCAATGCCACCGTCCTCCATTAATTTACCCTTCTGAGTCTATTTCCCATGGCGCACTGCCTGCAACAGGCAAACGATGTCCAATCGTAGTCGTTACAGCGCTCCCGGCCTTTACCGTTAGTCTTCACAGGACAGGCGGATGTCTCGTGATCTTTTTGTGTCCGATGCCTGATTGCTGGCGGCGACGCACACCACTCAATAACAATAAATAAAAATATCGACGCGCACACGGTCCCTTCAAAAAGGTATGCCAGTCAGGCCCTGCGCAACCAGAGGCGCGTTCCGGTCCGCGAACGTATATCGCGATTGTGTTTGTCACGACTCCTTTTGGCATTCCGGGAAAATACCCTGCTCTGCAAGTAGTAATCTGGCCTAGATAAGCGCCATGCAAGCACTAGCGGCAGGCACGAGTCCAATATAGCAAAAAAAAAAAACGGCAGCAGGAGCATAGGCGCCTGCTGCCGTTTTCTATGATGTGCTTGCGCGAAAGACCGTAGCCTTGCGCCCGCAAGCCGCGACCTGCTTATTCAATTGAAATATTACCCTTGCGGATAACGTCACCCCAGGTTCTGGTTTCGTCAGAGACAAATTTGGCGAACTCTTCCGGGGTATTCTTTTCTGCTGTGGCGCCCAGACTCTCAAGCTGCTTGATTACGTCAGGTTTGGCCAGAATTTTTTCCACGGTTGCGTTGATTTTATCAATGATAGGCTTGGGCGTACCTTTAGGCGCCACCAGGCCGAACCATGACGACACGTTAAACTGCGGATATCCGGATTCCTTCAGCGTGGGTACGTCGGGAAATGCATCCGAGCGCTTGTCTGTCGTTACAGCAAAGGCCTTGATCTTGCCCGCTTTGATTTGCGGTACGGCAGCAGGCATGTTCTCGAACACCACGTCTGTCTGGCCGCCAACCAGCGCCGTCATGGATGGACCACTTCCGCTGAACGGAATATGCAGCATGTCGATACCGGCCTGTTGCTTGAACAGCTCGCCAGCCAGGTGAATGGAAGTGCCGGCGCCGGAAGAACCATAGTTGACCTTGCCAGGATTGGCCTTGGCGTAGTCAACGAACTCTTTCAGGTTGTTATACGGCGTATTTTTGCTGGCGACCAGGATATTGGGCACTTTGGCAACCAGAACGATAGGTTCGATATCCTTTTCAATATTGAACCGGACATTTTTGTACAGCGTCTGGTTGATCGTGGTGGTAACCGCCATCATCATGAGGCTATAGCCGTCTGGTTTCCTGCGCAGCAACTGGTCGGTCGCAATATTGCTGCCGGCACCCAGTTTGTTCTCGACCACGAAGCTCTCGCCAAGCTCATCGCCCAGGCCCTTGGCCACGATACGGGCCAGCACGTCAGTCGTGCCGCCGGCCGCAAAGCCGACCAGTACCGTCACCGGTTTTGATGGATATGCTTCTTCCTGTGCAAACGCGGTATTTACTGCAGCCAGCAATCCCAAGCCAGCCGCGATTGAAAAAGCGCGCGGGAAAAAGCCTTTCGGAGTCAAATTCATATTCTATATCGCCTATACTTTACAATGATGATGTTGTCTGTGATTGTGCGTGCAACACAAGCGGCACGCGGATTGGGAATCATGGACAGCATTCCTTTCACAACTGAAATTATAGAACACTCATGCAAAACAATAGCCAGAGTCGTCCCGGTGGAGAAATTATCGTCGATCAACTCGTCCGCCAGGGCGTTGATCATGTCTTTTGTGTTCCAGGTGAAAGTTACCTGGCCGTTCTGGATGCGTTGCACGACGCCAGCATCAATGTCACGGTGTGCCGCCAGGAAGGGGGCGCTGCCATGATGGCGGAGGCCCACGGCAAGCTCACAGGCCGGCCCGGCATCTGCATGGTAACCCGCGGCCCGGGTATCTCCAATGCCCTGGCCGGCATCCACATCGCCAAACAGGATTCCACACCGCTGATTGTCTTTGTCGGTCAGATTGAAACCGGTATGCGCGAGCGCGAGGCCTTTCAGGAAGTGGACTACCGTGCCGTTTTTAATACGCAGACAAAATGGACCACTGAAATTGACGACGCGGCGCGCATTCCCGAACTCATCGCCCGCGCCTTTCACGTAGCCATGTCCGGGCGCCCGGGGCCGGTTGTGATCGCCCTGCCGGAAGACATGCTGGTGCAGCTGGCCACTGTATCGGACGCGCCGCGCGTAGAACCGGTGGAGTCAGCCCCAGCACCTGAACAGATGGCGCAGATGGCCACTTTGCTGGCCGGAGCCAAAAAACCGCTGGCTATTCTTGGCGGCTCACGCTGGACGCAAGAAGCCGTCGAGCATTTTGTTCGCTTTGCCGAAAGTCAGCAACTGCCTGTAGCAGTTCAGTTCCGCCGTCAGCATCTGTTCCCCTCGTCACATCCCAATTTCGCTGGCGATATTGGTCTGGGCATCAATCCGAAATTGCTCAAGATGGCGCAGGACGCCGACGTCATTCTGCTGGTGGGCGGACGAATGTCGGAAATCGCATCGCAAAGCTACACGTTGCTGAACATCCCCGTACCAAAACAGACGCTGATACATGTTCACCCGGACAGCCAGGAACTGAACCGTGTTTATCAGGCCGCGCTGGCCATCAATGCCACGCCCGCCCAGTTTGTACGTGCCGCAGCCGGGCTCGCCGCCAGTGATCACGGCACGCGCAAGGATTATGTTGATGCCGCACATGCAACATATCTGGAATGGAGCGACCCGCAGTCTGTCAGCACGCCCGGCGCCCTGCAAATGGGTCAGGTCATGGCTTACCTTGAAGACCATCTGGAGCCCGACGCCATTCTGACCAATGGCGCCGGCAACTATGCCACCTGGCTGCATCGCTTTCACCGCTTCAATCACTTCAATACGCAATTGGCCCCTACCTCCGGGTCCATGGGCTACGGCGCGCCTGCGGCGGTAGGCGCCAAGCGTGTCATGCCGCAGCGGCAGGTCGTCTGCTTTGCCGGCGACGGCTGCTTCCTGATGCACGGCCAGGAGTTTGCCACTGCCGTACAATACGGATTGAATATTATTGTGCTCGTATTTGATAACGGCATGTACGGGACGATACGTATGCACCAGGAAAAGCACTATCCTGGCCGCGTCAGCGCCACCAACCTGCAAAATCCGGATTTCGCGGCTTACGCAGTCGCATTTGGCGGCCATGGGGAGCGAGTGGAGAAGAACGAAGCGTTCGGGCCTGCCTTTGAGCGGGCTGTAGCCAGCGGCAAACCGGCCATTTTGCACTGCCTGATCGATCCGCAGGCAATTACCCCCACAGCCACGCTGGACCAGCTGCGCGCTGCGGCAGAAAAATCCAAAACGACGTAATCCCGCGAAAATGCTGACGGCTTGAACCAACACGTCAAGCCGTCGGTATTCTGGCGTTTGCCGGGCATTGAAGCGTGACTACCGCCGTTGGCGTGCCTTCAAGGCATGTGCGACAAAGGGCATTCGTATCCGCTCATGATCTTTTGCGACGGCGGCAATACGATCAGGCCCGGCAAGCTGCAGTCAGCGCAACAACGAGCAATCGCAGATGCAAAATCACTGCCTTGACTAAAACCAATCGTCCCTGACTGGATAGCATCGCCCCCGCCTGAGCGAATCTTCCCTGCTTGAATGACTTGCACCGGTTTGCACAAATCGTGCTTGTTTGCGCCCGCCATCGCCGGGGGATATAAGCAACCCTATCCGTGCACGCAAACGACGGCATTTATCTGCGCCTTCCCATCCCCCGCCCCCAGGACGGTGTCACTACTCATCGGCAGTTGCTCGTTGTCATCATTGCGAAACATCGCAAGTTGCGGTCAACATAGATCGACAATGGTTGATAAATATTAAGTTGATTTTGCAAATAGAATATATAGTAACTTATCGACTTGAGACTGACAGTACAAGCGCAATTAACACCCTCGCTTAAGGATCACGTATGAGTACACCATCAAGCACACCATACCAGGGGAATGATCGGCTCCTTTTCGGTATCATCCTGGGGGTGCTGGCCTTCTGGCTATTTGCCCAGACCACATTGAACATTTCACCGTTGATGGCGCGGGATCTGGGCGTGCAGCCCACGCTGATGAATATTGCGGTGTCCATCACAGCCCTGTTTTCCGGCATCTTCATCGTGGTCATGGGCGGTCTGGCCGACCGCTTTGGCCGGGTCAGAGTTGTCCAATGGGGATTTATATTCTCAATCGTCGGCTCGTTGCTGGTGGCGGCAGCTCCCACTGGCCCGTTTGCTGCGGCTTTTCTCATGCTCGGACGGATCTGCCAGGGTCTTTCGGGCGCATTCATCATGCCTGCGTCGCTGGCGCTGGTCAAAGCCTACTGGGATGGTGCCGGCCGCCAACGTGCCGTATCGCTCTGGTCTATGGGTTCTTGGGGCGGATCTGGTTTTGCCGCTCTATTCGGTGGGCTGATGGCCCAGAATCTGGGTTGGCGCGCCATCTTCTGGGCCGCTGCAGTCATCTCCCTCATCGGCATGCTGATGGTCCGCGGTACGCCTGAAAGCCGTGCGCAAGCCAGGGACGACTTCAAACTTGACCTGCGCGGCATTATCACATTCATGATTGCAATGGTCTCGCTTCAGGTATTTGCCACCCAGGGCGGCAAATTTGGCTGGAGCAGTGCAACGTCGCTGGGCCTGCTGGCGATCGCCATTATTTTTGGCTTCATCTTCATACGCGTAGAAAACAAAAACGCGAATGCCTTTGTCAATTTCGGACTGTTTCGCAACATGACATATACCGGGGCCACCATCTCCAACTTTCTGCTCAACGGCGTTGCGGGAATTCTGATCGTGTCCATGTCACTGTTGCAGCTCGGCGGTAATATGGACGCCCAGCAAACCGGTCTGCTGACGCTAGGCTACGCCATCATCATCGTCGCATTTATCCGCGTTGGGGAAAAACTATTGCAGCGCTTTGGACCGCGCAAACCCATGATCTGGGGAACACTTATTGTCGGCATATCCATTCTGCTGCTCATGGCCACACACGTCATGCTGGACACCTATAAGCTGCTCGCCATCGTCTCTTACTCTCTTTTTGGTCTGGGCCTGGCATTTTATGCAACGCCTTCTACCGATGCCGCGCTCTCCAATCTGCCCGCCGACCAGGCCGGCGCCGGCGCCGGCATCTATAAGATGGCCTCGTCGCTGGGCGCGTCTTTCGGCGTCGCCATCTCGGCTGCCGTGTTCACCGCGCTTTCCGGTGATAACAGCGCCGTATCATGGATAGAAGGAGTGATCAGTTATGTCGGCCGACAGGATAATCTGGCCGTACGTGAAGCAGGCTTTTTTGCACTTGCAGTCAACCTGCTGATGGTCATCGCTTCTATTATCTCTATTGTGATTACGGTGCCCAAAGCAAAGCCAGGCGAA
>DATGQC010000385.1:0-3429 GCA_035304425.1 Advenella sp. | reverse complement strand
GAAAGAGGCGTGTGCGAGGGGCTGCTTACACCCCTGGATGTGTTGACCGCAATTGGTGGGGAATTACCCGAGCATATTGATGCCGTGTCAAAGGCCATACCATTGCCGGATGGCTCGTGGCTGCTGGATCCGAGCATGCGCATCGAGGATGCGGGCAGGGCGCTGGCGCATACGGGCTTTTTGCTGGATCATACCGACGCCACGCTGACAGGATGTTTGCTGCGCATTGCTGGCCGTATCCCCGATGTAGGAGAAATCATTGAATGGCAGCAGTGGCGTTTCGACATAACGCGTCGCGATGGTTATCGTCTGGCACAGGTTCGGGCCTATAGGCGCGAGGCGTCCGATAGCAATGGTGTCGTTGCAAATCAATAATCATGGCGGTCCGGGCGCATTGGCATCCATGAACGATCGCATGAACTGCGCCGGCGGGCCTTAGGCAGCGCCGAGGGGCTCCTTCATGTATAAAAAACAGGGGGTTTACCTTTCTCGCGGCATAATTGGATATTGAAGCACCCAAAAAAACGTCATGTCATCGCGAACATGATAATAAGGAGACTGTTTTGAAAACCCAGATGATGCAACGCAGGAAACTGCTCAAATCTGCACTTTACGGTGCAGCTGCCGTATACGGACTGAGACCGGCCATGGCGTTTGCTGCGCAATGGCCGGCGAAGGCGGTCAGTTTCATTGTTCCTTTTGCGCCGGGCGGACCGGTAGATACGGCCGCGCGTATTGTGACCAACGGCTTGACGCAACAATGGCAGCAGACGGCCATTATTGAAAATCGCGCGGGCGCCGGCGGAATCCTGGGCGCCCGGCTGTCGGCTCAGGCCAAGCCGGACGGGTACAATTATTTTTTTGCTGCCATTCATCACGCTATTTTGCCCAGCCTGAACCCATCCCTGGACTATGACATTCAGAAGGATTTTGTGCCGGTCGGCATGGTCGCGCGTTTTCCGATCATATTGGTAGCTCATCCGTCGCTGAAGGTTACATCGGTCAAGGAGCTGATCGCTCAGGCAAAGGCGCAACCCGGCAAAATCGCCTATAGTTCTTCGGGCACGGGCGGCGGCACACACCTGGCAGGAGCCTTGTTTGCCAGCATGGCTGGTATTGAGCTGCAGCATGTGCCCTACAAGGGAAGTGCGCCGGCAGTTCAGGATCTGGTGGGCGGACAGGTGCAATTGATGTTTGCAGACGCTACGTCCGCCTTGCCTTTCATAAAATCAGGCAAGGTGGTGCCGCTGGGCGTTGGCAATCCCCAGCGATCGGATCTGGCGCCAGACGTGCCGCCCATCGCCGATGAGGGTTTGCCTGGCTACGAAGCATACTCCTGGAGCGGGTTGTTCGCGCCGGCAGGCACGCCAGCCGACGTCGTGCGGCAGTTCAACCAAGATCTCAATGCGCAGTTGAACGATAAAGGCGTCATAGAGAAAATGCATGGCAGCGGGTCTGAAGCCATGCCCATGACCCCCGAAGGGTTCGGCAAATTTCTAAACGATGAAATTGCCAAGTGGCGCAAGACGATTACCGACGCCAATATCAGTATTCAGGGCTGACGTGGCACACAATAATCAATAATGATAATCAGGCAGTACCCGGTCTGCGCCGGGATGGGCGGGCGCGCACTGCCTGATTGCGTTTGCCGAAGCGTCGCAGGCGCCGGTTTTATTTATCGGCCTGAATGCCGGCTTTCGCAGTGACCTCGTCCCACAACCGGTATTCGTTATCGATACGGGACTTCAGTTGCTTGCCGCTGCGCAGCGAAATGGTGTAGCCCACTTTTTCCATCTGCTTACGGTACCCGGGTAATTCAGAAACTGTCTTCAAGGCTTTTTCAATCTGTCCTGCGGTCGCATCGTCCAGTTTCGCGGGTCCGACAATACCGTACCAGCCAGTGACATCGTAGTCGGCAATGCCCGCTTCGGACATGGACGGAACGCCGGGTAAGGCGCGATTGCGTTCTTTGGAGGTGACTGCGAGGGCGCGCACCTTGCCACTGTTGATGTAATTGATCGCGGTACCGGTAATGTCGAACATCATTGACGTCTTGCCGCCGATCACATCGATCATGGCGGGTGCGTTGCCACGGTACGGAACGTGCAGCATTTGCGTGCCGGTGCGCTGTTTGAGCAGTTCGGCAGAAAGCTGGTTGGACGATCCTACGCCGGCAGAACCAAATGACAAGGCGCCCGGATTGGCTTTGGCGTAAGCAATGAGGTCACTGATACTTTTAACCGGCAGTTTGTTATTGACGACCAGCACGTTGGTATATTCGACCAGGTTGCCAAGGTAACGGAAGTCCCGATCCTTATCGATCTGGATTCCTTTTTGAATATGTGGCGTGATGGTCAGTGTCGGGCTGGCCAGAAAATACAGTACGCTGCCGTCAGCCGGTGCTCTTGCCACATTTTCCGCGGCGATGATACCGCTAGCTCCGGTTTTGTTTTCGACGACGACGGGCTGCCCGATCTGTTCGCCCAGGAATTTGGCAAATTGCCGGGCGGCCGTGTCTACCGGCCCGCCGGCGGCATAGCCGACAACCAGTTTGACAGGTTTGTCAGGCCAGTGATTGTTCGCCCAGGCCAGGGCAGGGGACAGCAGCAACAGCAGAGGCGTGAAACGCAGGTAATGTTTTGACATGATGTCTCCATGGGTTATTTTGTGGTCGGAAGGCGCCAGGGGCATGGGCGCTTCGTCATACACCGCTGCAGCCCGGTGTTATTCGATGCGAGCGCCTGACTGGTCGACCGCGGTTTTCCATTTTTTGATTTCAGTTGTAATGAGATCGGCAAATTGCTTTGGAGTCGACCCTTCTATTTCATAGCCGTATTGCGTCAGTTGCTGCCTCACCGCGGGCGTTTGCGCGGCGTCATTGAAAGCCTTGTTCAGTTGCATGAGTACGTCATCGGGCGTGCCTGCCGGCGCCAGGATGCCGTACCAGCCATTGACGGCAAAGCCTGGCACACCGGACTCTGCTACCGTAGGAACATCAGGCAGGACGGCCGAACGCTTGGTTCCTGTAACGGCAAGGCCTTTGAGTTTGCCTGCTTTTACGTGGGGCAGGGAGGTAGAAATACTGTCGAACATCAGTGAAACTTCACCCGAGAGCATGGCCACTACGGCCGGCCCGCTGCCTTTGTACGGCACATGGATCATTTTGGCGCCGGTGGCGCTTTTGAATAGTTCTGCAGCCAGATGGCTGGTGTTGCCGTTGCCGGCAGAGGCGAACGTGAGTTTGTCAGGGTTGGCCTTGGCATAGTCGATGAGTTCCTGTGTCGTATTTGCCGGCGTCTGCCTGGCGGCGGTGACCAGCATGGGCAGAGTGGCCAGGACCGATACCGGTGCGAAATCCTTTTCGGTATCGTAAGGCAGGGATTTATACATGCTGGGGTTGATCGCGTGCGCGGCCAGCACCATCAGCAC
>DATGQC010000384.1:0-5847 GCA_035304425.1 Advenella sp. | reverse complement strand
TATCGTTGCTACTATAAACGGCATGCAAACGCCCTGTTTTTCAATGGAGTGATGATGCAGTTATGTCTTGCCCCCCTGCAGGAGATAGCCCCAGCCGGCTTTGAAGTGCCTGCCAATGCCTGTGATACCCACGCTCACGTGGTCTCTGACGATACGAATACATACCCGTTTGTTGCCGATCGCAGCTACACTCCACCCGCAGCGCCAGAAGCCCGCTATTTATCCATGCTTGAACGCACCGGCATGCAACGCGGCGTGCTCATCCAAATCAGCGTCTATGGCGATGACAATCGCTATATGCTGGAAGTGTTGAAACGACATCCCGACACGTTGCGAGGCATTGCCGTTGTACGCGACGATGTCACACAGGCGCAATTGCGTCAAATGCACGAGGCTGGTGTCAGGGGCTTGCGCATCAATGTGCTGTTTGGCGGCGGCACCGGCTTTGACGCCATGGAAAACCTGGCCCGCAAGATCGCCGATTTTGGCTGGCATATGCAATTTCTGATGGATGCCCGTCAATTGCCTGAACTGCTGCCTCGTCTTAAGCAATTGCCGGTGCCCGGCGTCATTGATCATATGGGTCATATGCCGGTGTCTGAAGGTATTGATCACCCCGGTTTCAGGGCCATGCAGGAACTGATAGAACAACATGACTGGTGGGTAAAATTGTCGGGCGCCTACCGTATCAGTGAAGATTTTCCTGAATTTCGCGACGTTATTCCCTGGGCCCAGGCGCTGATTGCGACCAATGAAGACCGCATGCTTTGGGGTAGCGACTGGCCGCATGTTGCCATTCCCCGCATGCCCAATACCGGTCTGCTGTTAAGCCAGCTGGCACAGTGGGCGCCCAACGCGGCCCAACGCCACAAAATACTTGTAGACAACCCGGCCGCTTTGTACGGATTCGGGCATTGAACAATCCGCTTGTGCAAGAGCCATCCAGACACGTCACAGGAGACGCCAGATGAATTGGTACACGCAATTGAACCGGACCGAAAAAAACACCTTTATCGCGGCATTCGGGGGGTGGGCGACCGACGCCTTCGATTTCATGGTGTTCACATTTGTCATCAGCGCCATTATCCAGCTCTGGGGCATCAGCAATGCCGAGGCCGGCATTCTGGGCACCATCACGTTGCTGTTTTCAGCAATCGGCGGCTGGGGCGCCGGCATCCTGGCTGACCGCTATGGCCGGGTGCGCATTCTGCAGATCACCATTCTCTGGTTCTCGGTGTGCACAGTGTTGATCGGTTTTGCACAAAATTTTGAACAGTTTTTTGTGCTGCGAGCACTGCAAGGACTGGGGTTCGGCGGCGAATGGGCGGTAGGTTCGGTGCTGATGGGGGAAATCATCCGGGCGGAACACCGTGGCAAGGCGGTCGGAACGGTGCAAAGTGGCTGGGCCATCGGCTGGGGCGTTGCTGCGCTGGTTTATACGCTTATGTTCTCCATTTTGCCCGCTGAATGGGCGTGGCGCAGTCTGTTCTGGATCGGTGTGTTGCCTGCGCTGCTGGTGCTGTTTATTCGTCGCCATGTTCCTGAACCGGAGATTTTCAGGAAAAAAGTACTTGAACAGAAAAATGTATCAAACATCTGGGGTATTTTCGCTCCAAATGTCATAAAGACCACCCTGCTTACCGCTCTGCTCTGCACCGGTGTGCAAGGCGGCTACTATGCGATCACCACCTGGCTGCCCACTTTTCTGAAAACCGAGAGGCATCTGTCTGTCGTGGGCACCGGCAGCTATCTGCTGGTCATTATCGCAGGATCATTTTTCGGCTATATCGCTGGTGCGTATTTTGCCGACCGGTTCGGACGCAAGGCCAACCTGATCCTGTTTTCCGTACTGTCGGGGGTCTGCATCTATCTCTATACCGCGCTTCCTCTTAGCAATACGCAGATGCTGATATTGGGCTTCCCCCTGGGTTTTGCGGCCTCCGGCATCTTCAGCGGCATTGGCGCCTATCTGACCGAACTGTATCCATCCGCTATCCGCGCCAACGGCCAAGGATTCTCCTATAACTTCGGACGTGGCGTGGGCGCGCTTTTCCCGGGCCTGGTCGGTTACCTGAGTCAATCCATGGGATTGGCCGGCGCCATTGCTGCATTTGCCACCGGCGCTTATGTGCTGGTATTGCTTACAACGTTTATGCTGCCGGAAACAAAAGGAAAAGAACTGACGGAATGACCAAAAAGCGACGTATTTGCCGACTGAGGATAAAAATTCCGACTGTTATGTTCCAAAAACACAACATATTTCAGGGAATATCACAATTGAGTGTATAATAAACAACGTACGGTCCCATATAAAAACATAATCCAACAAGCTGTGACGGCGATGTTCCACCAAGCGCCTTCACGAACAGACGCAACGCTTACCGTCGGTATGACCTTGTGAACCATACCAGTATCAAACGGATAACTTCCCTCACTTGATGGCAACAGAAGCATCGTTTTCTGTACATAGACATCGTTTTTTCAGACTGCAGTACGACCCGTTTTCGCGAGTGGTAATGCAGAATCAGCTTTCTGCGAAAGCGCCTGGCATCCGCATTTGCATTTTCCGGCATCCTGCCGTGGTCTGTGTGTTCGCGCCCTCTGGGTTGCACCGCTTTCCACGCATCCTGCCGTTGATTATTAATCTTTACAGGAGAAACAATATATGGCAAAAGAAGAACTACTTGAAATGAGTGGATCTGTTACTGAAGTATTGCCTGATTCCCGCTTCCGGGTCACGCTGGACAATGGGCATCCCATTATTGCGTACACCGGTGGCAAGATGCGCAAGCATCATATTCGTATTCTGGCCGGCGATAAAGTCACGCTGGAAATGTCTCCCTACGACCTGAGCAAAGGTCGTATCACATTCCGCCACATTGCCGGTCGTGCGCCTGCGGGTCCCGCACGTCCTCGTCGCCGCTAAGACCTCTGGGCCTGACGACCGCCCTTCTACCTATGCAGTCTTGCGGGCAGATAATTCCAAAATGTTCTGCCGCAAGCCTGACATTAAAAAATATGTTAGAATTTTCGACTCCGTAAGACTGCCGATATAGCTCAGTTGGTAGAGCAGCGCATTCGTAATGCGAAGGTCGGAGGTTCGACTCCTCTTATCGGCACCACTGCGTTTAAATTTTTTCGTTTTTATAAAAAATATCCATAAAAATCAAAACGTTAGAATATTTTATCTGAAAACACCCCTTATAAGGCGCTGACTCTACTCCATAAACTGGGGCTGGTATTCAGCAAACTCTGTTAATCGGCTCTACCCCGTAATCGGGAGCTAGGGTATTCACCAAACCTGGTTTGTTTGACCTTTCCAACCGCATTGACCACACTCGCTAGCGGGGCTCTACGCCAAAATCGGGGGATGGGTATTCACCAAACATGATTGATCACTCCATTCCAGCCGCATTGAGCCAACACTCGCTAGCGGTAATTCTCAAAATATCTGAACCCATACGACCTGCGTGAGCGCATCTCCATTTTAGGATGGAACCCTGGCTACCAGCCCTGGATCTGGAGAAACGCCACATCTGCGCGATCAGCCCCCCGTTCATGATGAAGAGCCGTGCAGGCCAGCGCATACGCAGGACTAGGGGTGAACCGCAGCGGCAGCTTAAGCAGATCCCAAAAATCGAAAGACGGGATCCGTTGAACATCAGCCACGCATGAAAAACGGCGCCGAATGGCGTGCCTGTTATCAACGTTCGTTTATGAACATTCTTCAGGTTATCGACTATTTCCATGCAAAATGGTCAACTACATCGCCGTGTATCAATTTTTTCATTTTATACTTACACCAATTCAAACGATTTTGTCTATTTAACCGTTGCGCTCGTCGACAAAGACCGCCGCCCCAAAAATGCTCCGTGCCCAGGTCATGCCTGTCAGCAAAGCTCCGGACCAGCACAATCCATGCAGGATCAGTATTACAGCTTTTTGAAGTGAGTCATTGAACGATGAATACCTTACCGCCGGTCTCTTCTGCAAAAATTCCAAGAGGTATCTGGATACTCGGTTTTGTCAGCATGTTTATGGATATTTCGTCTGAAATCATCCATAGTCTGCTTCCGGTTTTCATGGTGTCCACACTTGGCGCAAGTATGTTTGTAGTGGGCGTCATAGAAGGAGTTGCCGAGGCAACGGCGTTAATCGTCAAGGTGTTCTCCGGCGCATTAAGTGATTATTTAGGCAAACGCAAAGGGCTTGCCGTACTCGGCTATGGATTGGGCGCGCTGTCCAAGCCTTTTTTTGCGATGGCCGGAACTGCAGGGATGGTATTTACGGCGCGTTTTGCCGACAGAATCGGCAAAGGCATCCGAGGCGCTCCGCGCGACGCATTGGTCGCTGACATAGTCTCGCCCGAGATACGCGGAGCCGCATTCGGTTTACGGCAGTCTTTAGATACAGTCGGCGCATTCCTTGGCCCGCTGCTGGCTGTCGGTCTGATGCTCCTGCTCGCCAATGATTTTCGCACCATATTCTGGCTGGCAGCAATCCCCGCATTTATCTCTGTGGCGCTGCTCTATTTCGGTTTGAAAGAGCCAGCTCACAAGGCAGGCGTTCAAAGAACCAATCCGATAAAACTGGACAACCTCAAGCGTCTGAACCGCCCGTATTGGTGGGTCGTATTCATCGGCGCTGTGTTTACGCTGGCCCGATTCAGCGAAGCCTTCCTGGTTCTGCGGGCTCAGCAAGGCGGCCTGGCGCTTGCACTGGTGCCTCTGGTGCTGGTAATCATGAATCTGGTGTACTCAATGTCGGCCTATCCAATTGGTAAATTGTCGGACCGGATGAACCATCACACGCTGCTGGCCCTGGGACTGGTTGTCCTCATCGTTGCCGATTTGGTGCTGGCAACCAGCAACCATTGGGCATTTGTGCTTATAGGCGTTGCCATGTGGGGTCTGCATATGGGGATGACCCAGGGGCTGCTGGCCACCATGATTGCCGATACCGCGCCCACAGATTTGCGCGGCACCGCGTTTGGCTTTTTCAACCTGGTCAGCGGAATTGCAATGCTGTTCGCCAGTGTGGTGGCGGGATTGACTTGGGATAGTTTCGGCGCCGAATATACTTTTATTGTCGGCGCGATAATGTCCTTGTTGGCATTCATTCTTGTGCTTGGAAAAAAAGCACGACTGCCAAACACGCCATATAAAACATTGCGGCTGTGAGCATATGATCAGTTAAACGGCTCTACAGGCCAGGTAAACCATTGCGTGCCGTCATAGGCCAATAATCGATGTGAATTCATTGATCGTTCGCAGCCAACGTGTTTTATTTGTTAACAATAAGCTCAAAACCGGATCTCTGTACCTCCTGCAAACCGCCAGGACGCGTCTTTGGCAATATGGTTAAGCCTCGCGCCCTCGTGGCTCCTCCAATTGCAGTCTCGCACATGCAGGCATTATGGATTTACCTGTAACTCGGAACACGAAATAACCGAAGCAAAATCAGCATCCAACAAGGCAAGCGTCATATTGTGAATCTGTGCTGCTTCAAGACCATATTGGCCAAGCTCGAAACTAATTACGGCATCTTTCACAACTGTCATTTTAAATCCCAGGTCTGCTCCCGCTCTAACGGTTGAATTGATACAAAACCCTGCAACCGCACCAATAACGACCAACTCCGATATCCTGGTTGTTTGCAGATACGTCACAAATTCCGTTGAACCAAAAGCTGATGAGGTGCTTTTGATGAATACAGACTCGTTTGCCAATGCCCGGCATGTTGCCAGCGGCGCAGATGACGTGGCGTTTTCATGAAAAAGCGACCCTTGTTCTGCAGATTGATGATGAATATGCACAATTGGCTTTCGGGCCTGCCTAAATTGTTCTA
>DATGQC010000383.1:0-5796 GCA_035304425.1 Advenella sp. | reverse complement strand
CCGCGTTTTCGGCTGTTACGGCCGGTTTTGCGGCAGTCACCTCCGATGGGGTGAGACGCGTGCAACTTGAGCGCAACCCCAGGGTGCTCCCGGATCTGCCGCTGATCGACGCTCGCGGCACAATGTTTTCATTGCGCGATTATGGCAGCGCTTCGAATCGCGTGACGTTTATCACACTTGTTTATCTGCAGTGTCAATCGGTCTGCCGTACCAGCATCGCGGGTCAATCGTGGATGCAGCATGCGATCCAGGCCCGCGGGCTTAAGGATCGGGTGCGATTGCTGACTTTAAGCTTTGATCCGGCAAACGACAGCCCGCAGGTCATGGCCGAGCATGCCAGACGCATGGGCGTGGACGCCGACCTGTGGCGTTTTGCAACCGTGCCTGATACGGGCGATCTGAATCGTATGCTTGCACTATTCGATATCATCGTTCTGCCGGATGGCCTGGGTGGCTATTCACATAACGCGGGACTGTTTTTGATTGATGAATTCGGTCAGCTTGCCAGGGCATATGATGTAGACCGTCCTGATCTGGCGCTGGCCGATTATCTGGCGCGCGCCAAAGGGAAGGGCGAATGAGGCTGCTGTTCCCCGAAAAAACCGCGTTACAGAAGTGGGTTCGTCACTGGGCGCTGCCTGGATTGTTGTGCGCGACTCTGGCGCTGTTTCAGCCCCGGCTTGAGCAGTCGATGGTTCTGCATATGGGAGTGGAGATCCCCTTGCTGTTTATCCTGGGTTGGCTGACGGCAAACGCCGGTGGTCCGGTGCTGGTGAAAAAACTGGCGCCGTGGAATATGGCCGGCGTGCCCGGACTGACATTTGCGATCCTGGTGATCTCGCTCTGGATGGTGCCCGCGGCGCTTGATTATGCTGTGTTGTCTGCGCCGGTCGCAATCGCTAAAGTTGCCAGTCTGCTGGCTGCCGGGATGGCGGCCGGACTGTCCTGGAAGCCCGCCGGATTCATTGTGCAGGCGTTTTTCACGATGAATGCGTTCTGGATGACATTTGTGGTTGGACTGCTGTATCGCGAGGCGCCACAGCAACTTTGTAGTGTTTATCTGGAAGATGAGCAGGCCCGGGCCGGCGCAGCGATCATGGCGTGGGCGATCCTGGCGTTGCTGCTTTGGGCGCCGGGTGTGCTCAGAAAACTTCGCGATTAAATGGCTGCGCATCAAGACGCAATAACTGTATTGTTCAGATACATCGCCTTGAGCGTCGACGGCCCCCGGTTGAAGCGCGATGGGTCCGACTACCTATTTAGTCGGACTTTACCCCACCGATTGGCGGCTCATTGTCCAGGGCATCGGCAAATTTTCGCATTGATTTGACGAACGCATCTAGCTCATCTTGACTCCAGTCCTTGAAGATTGCATTGGCCATGCGTTCACGCGCAGCATCAATGCGGTCTGTCATTTCCTTGCCCTTTGGTGATATGACTGCCTCGCGTACCCGCCGATCTGTGGAGTTTGCCTGGCGCTTGACCAGATCCAGGCTTTCGAGCTTGGCTACCTGGCGGCTGATCGTGGTGTAATCCCGCCCTGAGCGATCGGCCAGTTCCACCACGCCAATCGGCCCCAGCCTCTCAATCATCACGAGTGCGGAAAACAACGCCCGATCAAGCCGGATTCCGGCGTCCTGAATCATCTTTTCATCGTTCCGTGGGCGGTTCAGCGCACTAAGGATGCTGATTAATGATCCATGAAGGGATTTCATTTGTTCTGATATATGTGTATCTTGCACATTTTTTATAAATGACATAATATTGCTCCTGTTAAGTGCATAATACACATATTGGAGCGATCATGCCAAGTCATTCGAGTACCGACGTATTAATCTGTGGGGCAGGCACAGCGGGTCTGACGCTGGCCATCGACCTTGCCCGCCGCGGCGTTTGTTTCCGACTGATCGAAAAACAGGCAACGCCATTTCCCGGCTCCCGTGGCAAAGGGATACAGCCCAGAACCCAGGAGGTGTTCGAGGATCTGGGTATTCTGGACAAAATCGTGGCCCGTGGTGGCTTCTATCCCCGGCAGCGCTGCTATCGCGACGATGGCAGCTACGTTGAAACGACGCTATCGGAACCCGATGACGTATCACCGGCCGAACCGTATCAGTTGCCGCTCATGCTCCCGCAGTGTCTGACCGAGCAAATCATGCGTGAGCGCCTGACCGAACTCGGCTATCAGGTGGAATTCGGCTGCGAGCTGCTCGGCTTTGAACAAGAGGCAGATGGTGTCACGGTAACGTTATCAGGACCGGCAGGCCCGCAGACCGTCCGCGCTCGCTACCTCGTGGGCGCCGACGGCGGACGCAGTTTCGTCAGGAAAACACTTGGCGTAGACTTTCCCGGCAGGACGCTGGGCGTGCATGCAATCGTGGCTGACGTGACGCTCACTGGTCTGGACCCCGGGGTGTGGCACCAGTTTAACAACGGCGATATGCAGCAGATGGTTGCCATCTGCCCGCTGGCCGGCACGGCGCTTTTCCAGATTCAGGCGCCGGTCCCGCCGAATGAACAGGCGGACCTGTCTGCCCAGGGGCTGACCACGTTGGTTGCCAGGCGAACGGGACTAGCAGATATCATTGTGCATGAGGTGTCCTGGGCTTCCGATTACCAAATGAGTGCGCGGCTGGCAGAACGCTATCGTGTGGACCGCGTATGTCTGGTCGGGGATGCCGCTCATGTACATCCACCCACCGGCGGGCAAGGGCTGAACACCAGTGTACAGGATGCCTACAACCTTGGCTGGAAGCTGGCGGCCGTGCTGCAGGGCGCGCCAGATAACCTGGTGGACAGCTACGAGGCTGAACGCCGTCCGGTGGCTGAATCTGTACTGGGTCTGTCAACGCGGCTCCTGAAGGAGCAGAAGGCGGGTGGCATGCGCCGCGGCCGTGAGACGCGCCAACTGGATATTGGTTACATGGATTCGCCGCTGGCAATCGAGCTGCCGCAGCGCAAAAGCGGCATCCGGGCGGGGGAGCGTGCGCCGGATGCGCCGATTCGTGGTGCAGCCGGCCAGGCATCACGACTGTTTCAATTGTTCAAAGGCGGGCATTGGACGTTGCTGCTTCAGGCAGAGCGAGCGCTGATACCAGGGGTACAGGAAATGGTAGAGCCAAGAGCCGGACTGCATGTTCACACGATCGGCCCGCAGGGCGACGTGATCGATGCCTGGGGGCACGTCCGTGATGCTTATGGGCTGACGTCTGGTGAGTGCGCGCTGATCCGTCCAGACGGGTATGTAGGCGCGGTTGTTGCGCCAGACAGATTCGCTGAGCTTGAGCGCTACTTGGACCGCGTGGGTCTGGGGCAAAGGGCTGCAGCGACGACATGAACGTGCCCTTTGTTACGATTATGGCGGGAAGTCTGACCAAAGCTGCATTAGCCGTTGCTTGCCGCCGGCACGGCCATACGTGCTGTGGCTGTATGATTTGTTATGAATGTGATGCAGGAACGCCGGAAATTTCGCTTTCCAGCGAGCGGGCAATATGCAACTGATCATTTAATAAAAAATCAATGTCGTCATAGGTCGTCAGGGGATTGAGCAACACCGCTCGCAGCAATGTGAGACCCTGATTGTCATATTGGCCGATAGCACGGAATGTTCTGGAGACGAAACTATCTCCCTTTTGCCTTTGCCACTTTTGCAGGGAAATATTGAAGCGATTGATTTGAATATTATCCTGATCGTCAATTTTTTTATTGCGATATTTTTCAGGAATATATCTGTATGTCAGAATATTCATGGCGGGTGCGGCCATCAATTCGAATTCAGGACGCGCCTCGATTGCCTGAGCCATGTAGCGGGCCCGTTGCAGGCTCTCTGAGAAAAGGTCGTCGTAGCCGTTTTTTCCGATAATGTGCAACGCCGCATGCACATACAGCGCGGTAGCGGGGCGCGTGCCTTCCAGGGTAAAGCGACCCTGGTCAAACGATGTTGCACGAACGGCATAAGGCGCGTGATGCATGGTAAGTTGGGAGAGGGCAGGATCACGAAAAAAAAGCATGCCGCAACCCAGGGGCAGCATCAGCTGTTTATGGCCATCGATCGTAACGGTGTCGGCCTGCGCTATCCCGTCCAGCAGATGCCGATTGCTTTTGCTCAGGATCAAGCCTCCACCCCATGCGGCGTCTACATGAACATGCGCACCAATTTGCTTGCCGATCTCACATATTCTTGCGAGTGCATCGATACTGCCGTAATCGGTTGTTCCTGCAATGGCAACCAGACAGGCAATTTTTCTGCCTGCCTGCCGGTACTTTTCAACGGCCTCGCCCAATGCGTTCAGGTCAATCTGAAAGAGATTGTTCACGGGCACTTTATGCAGCTCTGCCCCCAGCAACTGCGCGCCTTTGTCAAAGGAATAGTGCATTAACTCTGAACCGATGATGACCGGTCGTTCGGCGGCCTGCAACGGCTTTGTGGATTCGGCGGCCTGAGTTGCATCGGCCAGACGCATTGCAGTCCAGAGCGCGCAAATATTTGCGAGTGTCCCGCCGCTGGTAAAGATGCCAAGTGCCGAGGAAGCGGTTTGCAAATTCTCCTCGTAAAATTGTTTGTCTGCACCGAATATCTCTCGGTGAAGCATGCCAATGACCTGGCGCTCCAGGAATGCCATTCCACGGCTCGTTTCCATCTTGACAACGTTCTGATTCAGCGTTTGGACCAGCCGTCCGATTTCAGGCAGAAACTGCGGAATCGGCGAGGTCATATGTCCCAGATATCTTGGCGATGCCAGATGCGAGCAATGAGGCAATACTTCTCTGTCGAGCATATCAAGATAAGTCTCGGCCGATTGTCCCTGCGCTGGCGCATCAAATTGCATGAACTTGCTTCGAACGTGTTCAATCCGTCTATCAGTGGCGCCATCGGTTGTGGCGAAGAATTTTCTGCAACTGTCGTCGACCCTCTTGCGCAGGGTCGTTGTATTGGAGTTGAAAAGGGTGTCGATTAGTGTGTCGGCGGTTTTTGCCTCTTCGAGACCACCCATTCGGCCATCGACGTCACCGTTCAAAACTAGATCCATCTTGATTTTCTCGATATTAATTGTCTTTGGCGTCGATTTTAATGTACCGATTCGGCCGCGTGAACGATTTGATTGGTTTTTCTGTTTATTTCGCGTCGTTCCCTGGAGGATAATCCAGCTTATTGAAAGTTTCTGTTCTTCAACTATTTGAAGCAGACTATCCATATCATCTTGTTTTATAGAGTCGCCGTCGACGTATAGGGCAAATGGGTAGTATGGTGGAGAAATAAATATCTAGAGTCCGTAAAAACAATGGCTTAAGTATTTTTAGTCTAATGTCTTGCCATACAGAGGCCCAAGCGCATGAATATGTTGTTTCAGAATCGCAATAAAAACCGCGTTTGCCGGACTCAATGGGCGACGTGGATGGGTGACCGATACAGGTGACCGGTTTATGACCTCGCGGTTTGTAGGCAACGTGACTTTAATTTTTCAAGCGGCAGCTTGATACATAGTTATCACACATCTGCCAGGCTGTTTTTGCTGCGTTGACCGGATAATCGCACATAACGCTGAATACGCTACCAGCGGTTTTCGATAGCCGCTTGACAATGGCGCGTGAGGTGCTCTCGAAGGTAGCACGCGTCACCTCTTTGGCGCCTTCCTGGGTGACTACAATGGCAGGCGCCGTTGCGCCCTGCTTGGTTGCAGTGCGAGTAAAAAAATCGCGCAGGTTCAGGTCTTTTTGTCTTTCGGTACGTACGGTCGCAATTGTGCCAAACTCCATTTCATCGACGCTTTTGCCGCCAACGCCATGCGTCGCTAA
>DATGQC010000382.1:0-4584 GCA_035304425.1 Advenella sp. | reverse complement strand
TTCAGCTTAGCAGTGTGATCGCGCAAATAGAAAGCATGGGCAAACCAACTATTGCCAGTAATCAGGCACTGCTGTGGCATTGCCTGCGCACCATGGATATTGGCCTGCGCCCGACAGGCTACGGCAAACTGCTTGAGGGTGCGTTTGACTGACTCCGCAGCATATTCCTCATTAACTTTGCACCAATAGACAACTGTGCGCCCCGTCGATATGCCAGCTCATAAGGTTCGCTGCGCAGCGTGAATTCAAACGGCAGCACCCTGACCAGATTATTGCGCACAAAAAACGAGGCAACATCTGTCGAAGCCAGTGCGACAAAAGACGGATTTCTGTTCAGTAACGCCAGGGTGGCGAACGGGGAGGTGGTCTCAAGCAAATTGGCTGGAAAACGAATGCCGGCATTATAGAACTCGCGCTCAAGCAGCAATCGCATTGGCATATTGGCCCGGTACACGATCCATTTACAATGAGCCAGATCTTCAAGCGTCAGGCGATCGCCGCCAGCTAGCGGATTATCACAGTTGGCAATAACACTTAATTCTTCCGGTTGCAGATGCTCGCTTTCATAAATTTCCGGCGTTTTGCTGACCGACGTCCGGCATATCGCCATGTCCAGCCTGCCGGAATCGATCAAGCCCAAAAGGGCGACGCTGGTATCCTCTACGATCTCCACTGACATGCCTGGATTCGTCTGCATCAGATCGGCCACGGCATCGGTAAGCAACGGTATTGCACCCATAATGCATCCCACGGCGACCCTGCCGCCGTCTCCCTTCTGGATCGCATCCAGTTCATTGCGCAAATGGCCAAGATCGGTGTAGATCATACGTGCGTACTTCAATACACATAAGCCTAAATCGTTGGCCTCCAGGCCACGGTTGGTTCTATTGAAAAGCGCTGTCCCAAATGTCGTTTCAATTTCCTGAAGCGCCTTGCTCGCGCCTGGCTGGCTGATGGCGACCTCATTTGCGGCCCCCAGCAGAGAACCGTGTTCGGAAATGGCGATCAACAAACGCAGATGCCTGACATGTAAACGGGATGCGATGGAGGATAAGGCAGGCGTCATGAATTAACCATTGGTTATATCTGTATGAGCAATTTTCAATATCTCGCAATTTGATATCGCACATACAATGATCGAAAAACTGACATAAAACAACGACCAAATGGGGACATAACCACGCAGATTCCTATGTCCACATTGGTTTCTATTATAACTTTTTATTAATCCAGATGGCACTCATACAATACCTTACCCATATCCAGTTTGACTTCGGCGCCGTGCGTTTATTGCAAGCAGAATGCGATCGCGTCGGGATCAAACGGCCGATGGTCGTCACAGACCAGGGCATCCGATCAGCAGGTCTGCTTGACGCGGCAATGCTTCATTTGAATGAGGCCGGGACGGTGCCGGTCTTTGATGAAACCCCACCCAATCCAAATGAAAAGGCAGTGCGCAAAGCGGCTGCGATTTTCGTCGAGAATGAATGCGACGGCATCATCGCGATTGGAGGCGGATCATCAATTGACCTTGCCAAAGGTGTTGCCGTATGCGCAACGCACGAAGGACCGCTTAAGACTTTTGCCGTTATTGAAGGTGGGCTTAGTAAAATCACATCCGCTGCAGCGCCGGTAATTGCCGTCCCAACAACTGCGGGCACCGGTAGCGAAGTGGGAAGAGGCGCCATCCTGATTCTTGATGATGGCAGAAAAGTGGGCATCCTCTCTCCTTTCATCGTTCCCAAGACGGCAATCTGTGATCCGGAACTGACCATGAAGCTGCCAGCCCAATTAACAGCAGCGACCGGCATGGACGCCATCGCGCATTGCCTTGAAACCTTCATGTCCCCGTTGTTCAATCCGCCCGCTGACGGCATTGCATTGGACGGATTGAACAGGGCATGGCGTTATATCGAACAGGCAACCAGCAACCCAGCAGACCGAGACGCGCGACTGAATATGATGAGTGCAAGCATGCAAGGCGCGCTGGCGTTCCAAAAGGGCCTGGGTTGCGTACATAGTCTGAGCCACTCTCTTGGCGGCCTCAACCCTAGGCTCCATCACGGGACACTGAACGCTATTTTTCTGCCCACGGTCATCAAGTTCAATACGTCGGCGGCAACCATGGTGCAGGAAAAGAAATTGGATCGCATAGCCGCAGCAATGGGCCTTGCGAACGGCAGCACCGTGGCCGATGAAGTTATGAAGATGACCGGCCGGCTCGGCTTACCCACGAGCCTGGCGCAACTTGGGATTACGCCAGAACTATTTCCCGCCATTATCGACGGTGCGCTTGCTGACCACAGCCACAAAACCAATCCGCGGGAAGCGACTAAAGAGGATTACATGGCGATGCTGACTGACGCCTTGTAGAAAGCGCCAGACATTTGCATCCAGGAAACACGCGGTAGGGCCATAAAAATAGATAAGGAGTTGTAAACATGGGAGACAAACCAGATTCAAGCGCGGCTCCCCATAATCGGGTCGCCATTGTCACCGGAGCAGGAAGCGGCATAGGCAGGGCAACAGCGTGCGCGTTGCTGGAGGATGGATGGCGCGTGGTTCTTGCCGGGCGTCACCTGGAAACGCTAAATGCGACACGCCAGGCGGGCAGCGCGTATTTTCCAAATCACGGCATCCGGGCTTTGGCCATACCGGTGGACGTCACCCAGCCCTCTTCCGTTGATCAGCTATTTACTTCTACGCAGCGTGCTTTCGGTCGGCTCGACATGCTATTTAACAATGCCGGGCTCGGCGTCGCCGGAAAGTCTGTCGAAGAACTGGTATACGAACGCTGGAAGCAGATGCTTGACGTAAATGTCACCGGCACGTTTCTTTGCACGCAGGCGGCATTCCGGCAAATGAGTACGCAAAGGCCGCGAGGCGGTCGCATTATCAATAACGGTTCGTTGTCGGCGCATGTGCCTAGATTACATTCGGCCGACTATACCGCCAGCAAGCACGCGGTTAGCGGTTTGACCAAAGCCTGCGCGCTCGACGGCAGGAAATACGATATCGCGGTATGTCAGGTGGACTTCGGCAACGCGAAGACCGAAATGGTGTCCGGCATGCAGGCGGGCGTGCTGCAGGCAAGCGGCGAGCGCATTCCAGAGCCGACCATGGACGTCGTCCATGCAGCAAATGCGATCGTCTATATGGCCAGCCTCCCGCTTGAGGCCAACGTTCAGTTTATGACGGTCATGGCTACCAACATGCCATTTTTGGGGCGAGGGTAATACCAGGAAACAAATCCATTTCATGCAGATCGCCATGCATTGCCGGCGACACATACTATTAAAACCAGGAGACAAGAAATGATGAACACGAGTGTAGATGCACCGGTCAGGCCGCTGGAGCAAGAAAAGGCGGATCTGCTGCGCAAAGTTGCGTGGCGGATCATACCGCTGATCATTGCCTGTTTTATCATGGCATATCTGGATCGGGTCAATATCAGCTTTGCAAAGCTGCAGATGCAATCAGAACTGGGCCTGAGCGAAGCTGCTTACGGACTTGGCGCCAGTATGTTTTTCATTGGCTATCTGCTTTTCGAAGTCCCGAGCAATATTATTTTGGTGCGCGTCGGCGCGCGCCGGTGGATCGCACGGATCATGATTACCTGGGGCCTGGCGTCGGCTGCCATGATGTTTGTGCAGAGCGAGACTTCGTTCTATGCGCTGCGCTTTCTGCTTGGGGTGCTTGAGGCCGGCTTCGTGCCGGGCGTGCTCTACTTCTTTACACAATGGTTCCCGGCCAGTTATCGCGGACGCATGAACAATATGTTTTTCGGCTCCATTGCGTTGTGCGGCATCATCGGTGGTCCGATTTCCGGTGCTATTCTGAAGCTGATGGATGGCGTCAACGGCATGCCCGGCTGGCAATGGCTGTTCCTGATTGAAGGGATTCCTTCGTGCATTCTTGGATTCGTGGTGCTGTTCGCCTTCAATGACCGGATCGAAGATGCAAAATGGCTGTCCTCCAGGGAAAAAGCCTTGCTGGCAAGCGAAATTGACAATGATCCCAAAGTCGACAACACGCATTCCTTTAGCGAAGCATTGAAACGACCGGTCGTCTATCTATTCTCGCTGATTTATCTCGGCCTTTGCATGGGCATCTACGGCATGCTCTTCTGGATGCCGCAGCTTATCAAGACGGCAGGCACAGCAGACCCGCTGATCATCGGCTTGATTACAACGCTGCCTTATATCGCCGCGATTATCGGCACAATCCTGATCGGTAAAAGTTCCGACCGGACCGGTGATCGTAGCTGGCACCTGGCGGGCTGTGCGCTGGCGGGTGCTGTCGGCTATGTATTATGTGCGATCTATTGGGACAACACCGTGCTGCTGGTACTGGGTCTTAGTATTGCCGCCACAGGTATCATTGCGTCATTCGGCATATTCTGGATGTTTCCCGTCCGCGTTATGAGCGGTGTCGCTGCGGCGGGCAGCCTGGCCCTGATCAATTCCCTGGGTCAAATCGGCGGCATTGTCGCGCCCTACATGGTCGGCAAGGTCAAGGATGTGACGGGCAGCGCGTCGATGGGTTTATATGTGATCGCGCTGGCGTGCGTCGTGACTGCATTAT
>DATGQC010000381.1:0-3912 GCA_035304425.1 Advenella sp. | reverse complement strand
CTGCCGCCCACTACAATCGTGTAGCCGTCGGGCTTGGCTCTCACAGCCTGCTGCATGCCAATATTGCTGCCGGCACCCGCTTTGTTTTCCGTGATAACAGGCTGCCCCACCGCTTTACCCAATTCATCGGCAAGCGCACGGGCAAAAGTATCAGTCGCCTGCCCCGGCGGAAACGGAATGATCATGGTAATTGGCTTTTCCGGATACGCGGCCAGCGCGCTGCCCGAGACCAATGCCGCCATAACGGCCAGTATGGATTTTTTCAATTCTGTCTCCCCATCAGTAAAAAAATAAGCCGCTATCATATATGCAATAGCGGCCGGGGCAGCGAATGCAGACCCCAGCCACTAAAATTTCATGACAACCGTAATTGCTCTTTCCTGCCGAATACGCTCAGGCTGGCGGTCAATTGCTCAATTACCACCCTTGATACCAGCGGCATCAATCACCTTTTTCCATCGCGCCAACTCTTCGCCGGTATATTTGCCCAATTGCTCCGGACCCATGTATTCAGCGGTTGCGCCCAGCGCTTCGGCTTTCTTTTTATACTCCGGCGTTGCCATGATTTTCTCAATTGCCGCATTCAGCCGTTGCACTACGTCGCTGGGTACGCCTTTTGGCCCGTACATGGCAAACCAGGAAGACACCAGCCAGTCAGGATAGCCTGCGGCGCCGGCTGTGGGTACGTTTGGAAGCGAAGGAAGCGGCTCCTTGCTGGTGACGGCCAGTGCCTTGAGCGCACCGGATTTGATATGCGGCAACAGTGGTGGCGGCGTCGTAATCGTCAGGTCGACCACACCGGCCAGCAAATCAGTCAGCGCAGGCCCGGTTCCTTTGTAGGGAACATGAGTCGTCTTGATGCCAGCCATCTGGTTTAACTGCTCAGTCGCCACATGCTGAAGCGCACCGGTGCCGGAAGATGCGTAATTGAGTTTGTCCGGATTATCTTTGGCGTACTGCACCAGCTCTTTCAGGCTATTGACCGGCAACGCTTTTTTAACGACCAGCACCTGAGGAGCCGACAATACATTTGCGATGGGCGTAAAGTCCTTGACCGGGTCCCAGGTGACTTTTTCAATGCTGGGGGTAATGACCTGATAGCCTGAGTACTGTAGCAGCAGCGTGTAGCCATCAGGTTTGGCGCGCAGAACCTGTTGCGCAGCGATGCCGCCCGAGGCGCCCGGCTTGTTTTCGACGACCACTGGCTGCCCCAGTTCCTTGCTAAGAGGGTCGGCAATCATACGTGCAGCCAGATCGGTCGTCCCGCCCGGGGCAGCTGAAACGATCAGCGAAATGGGCCGCTGTGGATAGGCCGCTTCCTGTGCCATGGCGTTCGTAATAGTAATCGTACCGGCGGCCAGCACCAGCAGTGCGGGTTTTAATAATTTGCGTTTCGGTTTCATATATGTCTCCGTGGTTTTGTATGAATGCTCATCGACCTTTTATGTCATCAGAACAGCCTGCCTTTTATCCAATTATTGCAATTGGCTTTAGTCCATTCTTTACTGACTGTTGTTTCACTGTATCTGCTGCAATTGCCGAACATAATCCGGCACCGGGTGCAAAGCCATGCGAGTACCTGCGGCAAGCGTCTGGCTGTTCACGTCATGACCGACCAGCGGCGCGAGCGTACGACTGATCGCCAGAATATCCTGCAGCTTGACGCCTGTGTCATAGCCCATCAGTTCGAGCATATGAACCATGTCTTCCGTTGTGACGTTTCCAGAGGCGCCTGGCGCATAGGGGCAACCGCCAAGCCCCCCCAGAGCGCTGTCAAAACGCACGACTCCTGCCTGCAACGCGGTCACGGTATTGGCCAATGCCATACCGCGCGTATTATGAAAATGCGCAGTCACTTCCAGGTTCGGGAAACGGTCCAGGACAGCAGCAAACAGACTGCCGGCTTGCGTTGGGTACGCCATGCCTGTGGTATCGCATAGCGTTATGCCATCCACACCCAACTGAGCGAACCGATCCACCCAGGCCAGCACCTCGTCCGGTGCAACGTCACCCTGCATGGGGCAGCCAAAGACCGTAGACAAGGACACATTAATAGCAGTACTGGTATTTCTGATTTCGCCAATCACCGCGGCAAGCTGTTCAAATGATCGTTCACGGCTCATGCGCAGATTCGACAGATTGTGTGTCTCGCTCACTGACATGACCAGATTGACTTCGTCTGCACTACAGGACATGGCCCTTTCGGCGCCACGCAAATTCGGCACCAGCACGGTATAGACGACCTCCGGATGACGGCGGATGCGGTGCATCACCGCCTCGGCGTCTCTTAGGGCCGGAATAGCCTTGGGAGAGGTAAACGACGTCACTTCTATTTTGGCGTAGCCGCATTGACTCAGTTGGTCAATAAAAGCAATTTTTTCGTCCGTTTCGATGAACCGCGCTTCGTTCTGGAACCCGTCCCTGGGGGCGACTTCCTGGATAAACAGTTTTTTCATATATTGCTCCTGGCGCGTACGCGTCGATAATGCTGTGTCTGACGACGCCACAATGGCTGCCGAAAATGATTATTTGGCCGAAGTAATAATTGTGGACCTCAGATAATGCCTCGCGCCTTCCAGTCATCACGCGTCGCGGCATCAATGCCCAACCGATCCAGAACCTGCTCTGTATCCTGTCCCAGCACGGGCGCTCGTCGTCGCACATCGCCCGGCGTTTCACTTAATTTGGGCAGAATCCCTGGCAACGTCACCGCCGTGCCATCCTCAAGCTCGCCTTCGATGAGCATTTGCCGTGCATGATAATGCGGATCTTGCGCAATATCGGCCGCATCATAAATACGCCCGCCCGGAATACGGTGCGCATGCAACTGCGCCAATACGTGCTCAAGCGTATGCTGCGCTGTCCATTGTCCGATCACACTATCGATATAATCGGCCTGCTTTGAACGCCCATCGTTATATTGAAACGCCGGATCCTCACCAATATCATCGCGCCCGATCAGGGACATCAATCGTTTGAAAATGCTGTCTCCATTACCGGCGATCAGTGCATATTTGTCGTCCGCACAACGATACGCATTGCTTGGCGTTATGCCCGGAAGGCTGCTGCCAGCCGGCTGACGCACCTGGCCAAATATCGAATATTCAGCAATCGTACTTTCCATCATATTGAATACGGACTCATACAAGGCGACGTCCACCATCTGGCCGGTCCCCTTGAATTGGTCACGATGGCGCAAAGCCAGCAACACCCCGATCACACCATGCAAGGCAGACAATGAATCGCCGATTGAAATACCCACGCGCACCGGGGGCCGGTTCGGTTCACCGCTCAAGTGGCGCAAGCCACCCATCGCCTCGCCCACCACGCCAAACCCCGGCAGATCCTTATAGGGGCCTGTCTGTCCGTATCCCGATACACGCAACATGATCAGCCGTGGATTAATCTGCTTGAGCGCCTCAAAACCCAGGTTCCACTTCTCCAGCGTGCCAGGGCGAAAATTCTCCACGATGACGTCTACATCAGCTACCAGCCGACGTATAACGTCCTGGCCTTCGGGTTCGTGCAAATTAAGTGTGACAGATTGTTTGTTGCGCGACTGAGAGGCCCACCAGACAGACGTCCCCTCATGCAGCAGGCGCCATTTTCTTAGGGGGTCACCGGTACCCGGTGGCTCTATCTTGATGACTTCTGCACCGAATTCGGCCAGCATCTTTGTGGCAAACGGTCCGGCGATGAGCTGCCCCAGCTCCAGTACTCTGATTCCATCCAGCGGTTTCGACATGCATTACCTTTTCATTCAAATTGGATTTTGTCGCCATCATGACCGGAATATGTCTGTTTGAAAATTGCTATTTTTATGACGACCCTTTCCATATTTTCAAGGCTAAAGGTTGCTGCAGAAGGTCGAACCCGTTTTATGCTGCTCACCAACGCTTGAAAGATCCCGCT
>DATGQC010000380.1:0-4163 GCA_035304425.1 Advenella sp. | reverse complement strand
ACGACCGTCAATACAACGCACCCGCCGATAGATGCCGCGCGCAGGATCGTCGAATGCCACGTCCGTATCGACAATGCCCAGATCCGCCAACAGTTGATCCAGTCGCGCCCGTTCCGGTACGGCTCTGGCGGCCAGGCGCAGGCGCAATCCGCCGCCACCAGTAGCCACAGGCACGGCAACGGCGTAATCAAATTCATTTAACCAGCCCGACAGCAGGCGCTGCAGTGCGACCGCGTCGCCGCGTACCCATGCCACCGCCTGCCATAGTGGCTTGTAAAGCGCCACACCAACAACGCAGTGCTTGAGTTCAGGCTGCCCTGAATACGGGTCGGTAGCGCCGTGGGTAAGCCCATTGACGCCGTCCCCAGCCATAAACCGACTGCCCCAGTGCATTGGCAGGAAGGCACAACCAGGCTTGAGCGTGTCGTCGGCCTGTGCGGGCAGCACCAGGTGGGTGCGGCGCGACTTGACGGTGACCAGGGCCTGACTGCCAATGCGATAACGCGCCATATCGGACGGGTGCAGATGAATCACAGGCTCTTCCACATGACCGATCAGCGTCTGCGACAAACCGGTACGGGTCATGGTATGCCAGTGATCGCGCAGGCGTCCTGTTGTCAGACGCAATGGATAATGCGCAGAGATACTTTCGGCGGGCGCAGCGTAGTCCACATCGACAAAGCGCGCCCGCCCGTTTGCCGTTGCAAAAACATGATCGGTATACAGGCGCGAAGTGCCCGCCTGCACAAACGGCCACTGTACCGGACCAAGCTGCTCCAGCACGTCAAAGCTCAGTGCGCTATAGTCCAGATCACGACCGGCTGTCAGCGCCGCGTGCTCGGCGAAAATCTGCGCTGCGTCGGCGTAATTGAACAGGGCCTGCTTGGCCGGTGCGATCTGGCGGGCCACGCGCTGCGCCACCTGCTGCACAATTTTCCAATCGTCCAGCGCATCGCCAGGCGCTGCAATGGCAGCTCGAACACGACTGATCCGACGCTCGGAATTGGTGACCGTGCCTTCCTTTTCAGGCCAGGTTGCGGCCGGTAAAATCAAATCGGCGTAGGCCAGCGTTTCTGAATCGGCATAGGCTTCCTGCACAATCACAAAGTCTGCGTTGCGCATTGCCTGGCGGACTCTGGCCTGATCGGGCAATGACTGCGCCGGGTTCGTAGCTGCGATCCAGAGCACGCGGATACGTTTTTCCAGCAACGCGTCAAACATCGCTATGGCCGGATATCCGGGCGCCTCCGGTAAATGATCGGTCCCCCACAGGGCGGCGACCTCCTGGCGATGGATCGCATTCGCCGGGTCACGGTGGCCCGGCAACAGCGTGGCCATGGCGCCGGCTTCACGCCCTCCCATCGCATTGGGCTGACCGGTCAGCGAAAATGGACCCGCACCCGGCCGGCCGATATGGCCGGTCGCCAGATGCAAATGAATCAGCGACATATTCTTGGCCGTACCGCTACTGGACTGATTCAAGCCCATGGTGTACAGCGAGAGCGTAGCGGCGCTTTGGGCAAACCATCTGGCCGCCGTGACAATATCGGCGGCAGCCACACCGCACACCGCTTCGGCCGCCACCGGCGTAAATTCCCGAATGCGATCCTTCAGCGCCGGGAAACCTTCCGTGTAGCGCGCGATATAGTCATCGTCGATCAGGTTTTCCCAAACCATGACATTGAGCATCGCATGAAACAGCGCAACGTCTGCCCCCGGCGTGACGGCCAGATGCAGATCGGCCGCCTGCGCCGTATCCGTATTGCGCGGGTCGATCACAATAATCTTCATGTGCGGGCGCGCCTGCCGCGCCTGCATCAACCGCCGAAACAGCACCGGATGTGCATAGGCCATGTTCGAACCGGCAATCAGAACCGTATCGGCCAGCTCTATGTCTTCATAGTTTGCCGGCGGCGCATCGGCGCCAAGCGTCATTTTGTATCCGGTCACGGCGCTGGACATGCACAACCGCGAGTTGGTGTCGATATGATTGGTTCCCACCAGGACACGGGCCATTTTGTTGAAAATGGCGTAGTCTTCGGTGAGCAACTGGCCCGACAAATAAAAGCCCATGGCCTGCGGCCCGGCCTCACGTACCGTCCTGCTGATCACATTTGCCGCAATATCAAAGGCGTCGGATAGATCGATCTCACGATAGCGACCGGTTTTTCTATCGCGCAGGCGCGCGCGCAATACGCGTGTCGCGTCCCTTCGTACTGTGCCAGGCAGCGCCATGCCCTTGCTGCACAACAGTCCCGCGTTAGACGGATGATCGCGATCACCTTCTACCGACAGCACCTGTTCACCCTTGCTGTGAATGCGCACGCCGCAACCGGTGCCACAATAGCAGCAGATCGAACGGGTAACGCGTATATCATCTGTCATATTCCGAACCAGCCGGACAGGCACCGGGGTATCCATGGCTACTGCCCTTCACCCAGATCCAGGCAGATCCGGTCCTGGTCGATTTTGACGGCAATCGTCCTGACGCATCCCTCGTCCGGCGCCTGCACCTGTCCCGTGGGCAGATCAATGACCATGCCATGCAGCGGGCAGGTAACAGAGACGCCATGCACCAGTCCTGCCGACAGGGGACCGCCTTTATGGGGGCATTTATCGACGATGGCATAAACAGCGCCGTCGCCGCTACGAAATACGGCGATATCGTCAATGCCGTGACGACGAATCACGCGCGCGCCACGTGCGGGAATCTCGTTAGTGGCGCACACAGGCGTCCATTTTTCACAGACTTTCATCATGTCCTCACACATTCAGGGTTTCAAGTTCCGGAGCCGCGATTTTTTTCTGTACACGATCCTGCCAGGGGTCCTGTTCGAAGGACAAGGCAAAGCGCAGCCGCTCATACAGCGCGGCGCGATTCTCGGCGTTGCTGATCACCTGTTCTTTTGCATGCTCCAGGCCGACCCGCGCCAGATAATGAACGGTACGTTCCAGGTAATAGGCCTCTTCACGATAAAGCTGCAAAAACGCCCCGCAGTATTGCAGCACGTCTTCCTGTGTTTCGACTTTGACAAAGAACTGCGCAACTTCCGTTTTGATGCCGCCATTGCCGCCAACATAAATTTCCCAGCCTGAATCGACTGCGATAATGCCCACATCCTTGATTCCTGATTCGGAACAGTTGCGCGGGCAACCGGACACCGCCAGTTTTACCTTGTGCGGACTCCACATGCCTACCAGATCTTTTTCAAGTGCAATACCCATGCCGGTGGAATCCTGCGTGCCAAAGCGGCAGAATTCGCTTCCTACGCAAGTCTTCACAGTACGCAGGCTTTTGCCATAGGCGTGGCCTGAAGGCATGTCCAGGTCCTTCCAGACGCCGGTCAGATCCTCCTTGCGCACCCCGAGCAAGTCAATCCGCTGCCCGCCGGTCACCTTGACCATGGGAATGGCATATTTGTCTGCCACATCTGCAATTCTTCTGAGTTCTGCCGGCGTGGTCACTCCGCCCCACATCCGGGGTACGACTGAATAGGTGCCATCCTTCTGGATATTGGCATGCATGCGTTCGTTCACCAGACGCGAGGCGCCATCGTCGACAGCCTCGCCGGGCCAGGTGGACAGCAGATAATAATTGAGCGCAGGCCGGCAGGTCGCACAACCGTCAGGCGTTCGCCACTCCATAAAGTGCATGGCCTCGGCAATGGAGGTCAGATGTTGCTGGCGAATCACCTTGCGCGCCTGTCCGTGTGTCACGTCGGTACAGCCACAAATAGGCCGTGCCGATTTGGGCTTGACATCCGCAGCGCCGCCGACACAATTGATCAGGATCTGCTCCACCAATCCGGTGCATGATCCGCAAGAGCTGGCCGCCTTGGTATGTTTTTTGATGTCGTCGACCGTAAACAGGCCCTGTTCGCGAATGGCCTTCACAATGATGCCCTTGCACACACCGTTACACCCGCAGATCTCGGCGCTGTCAGGCATGCCCGCCACCTTGTTCTCACCGGCGTGCCCGGTATCGCCCACCGCCCCTTCGCCAAACATTAACTGATCGCGAATGTCATGAATCGATCGACCTTCGCGAATCAACCTGAAGTACCAGGCGCCATCAGCTGTATCACCATAAAGGCAGGCCCCAACCAGCTTGTTATCCGCCACAACCAGTTTCTTGTATACCCCGCCCTCGGGATCGGCCAGCG
>DATGQC010000379.1:0-3212 GCA_035304425.1 Advenella sp. | reverse complement strand
GAATGGATACAAGTCGCGGTCAGACGGCCGCGCAGTGGCTGGCCCAGGCCAGTGTGGACAACATGAAGGAGGTCATTAAATATTATGGCGAAGAACGGTTTGCTTTCCAGATTGCAAAGGCGATTGATGCTCGCCGCCAATCCAGCCCTTTGTGCACAACGCTCGAACTTGCCGAGCTCGTCGCAAACGTCGTCCGTACGCGGGAAAAAGGCCAACATCCGGCCACACGTACCTTTCAGGCTATACGGATTCACATCAATGAAGAACTCAAGGAATTGGCGGACACCCTCGCGTCAATTCTGAAGGTATTGGCTCCACAAGGAAGAATGGCGGTGATCAGTTTTCATTCTCTTGAAGACCGTATGGTCAAGCAGTGTTTTGCCGCGGCCTCGTCGCTGCCGCCCGAGCTTGCCCGTATGCCCTTGCGTGAGAGTGAAATGCCCGAGCCGATACTGAAGAATCTGGGCAGGGTATTGGCCGAGGAGGGTGAGATTCGTGATAATCCGCGCTCGCGTTCTGCCGTGCTGCGCGTAGCCCAGCGCACCGATGCCGCCTGGAACCTGGCGCATGAAAATGCCATCCGCGCGGCGCTGCCCGGCATGGATACGCAGAAAAGGAGAGGATCGTGGCCCGCCTCGCACTGATATTTCTGATCGGTTTTTTCATGTACAGTGCCATTTCCCTGGTGTCCAGCCGCTATCAGCAGCGTTTGCTTTATATCGATATTGGTCGGGCCCAGGCTGCCGAGCGCGAGCTGGAGGTAGACTGGCGTCACTTGCTGCTGGAGCGTGCGCAACTGACCACCAGCGCCAATATAGATCGGGTGATGTCCGAGAAGCTCAACATGCAGACCCCGCAGATTAACCAAACCGTTTTCATCAAAGAGTCAGAAATGAATGCAGCCACTGCACGGGCGGGAGCTGCCACGGAAAAATCTGCTGCCGCACCGGCGCCAAGGGGAGCGCAATGAAGCTGAATCTGGATTTGCTCAAGTCAAAAAAAACATCGCGCGGCGGTTACCAGCCGGGTAAGCGTCCGTCCCAGCATCACTACTACAGCAGCAGCCCGGTGCTGCATGTGCAGATACCGAAGTGGCGTGCGCGTTTGCTGTTTGTCGTGATCAGCCTGGGGTTCACCACCGTCATTGCCAAATCGCTTTACCTGCAGACGATGAATAATGATTTTCTGCAGGCAGAAGGCGGCAAGCGCTATGAACGCACGCTGGTGCTGCCGGCCAATCGCGGCCGTGTGCTGGACCGCAATGGCGAATTTCTGGCGACCAGTATTCCTGCGAAAGCGGTTTGGGCCTCGCCCGAAGAGACCCGAAGCGCCACCCCTGAACAGCTGGCGCGCCTGGCGCAGTTGCTGGACATGTCGCTCAAGGATCTGACGACGCGCCTGAGCAGTTCGGATAAAACCTTTGTTTATCTGCGCCGTCAGGTTGCGATGGAGCCGGCGACCGAAATCCAGAAAATGAAAATTCCCGGCATCGGGCTGCTGTCCGAAACCCGTCGTTCCTATCCGCAAGGCTCGCTGATGGCGCACATCGTGGGCTTTACCAATATCGAAGATCGCGGTATTGAAGGCGTAGAGATGGAATTTAACAAGCAGTTGTCGGGCCAGCCCGGACTGCGCAAAGTACTGCGCGATCGCCTGGGTCGCATCATTGGCGACATGCAAGAGGTAGAGCCTGCCCGTGACGGGCAGAATCTGGAGTTGACCGTCGATAGCCGCGTGCAATTTCTGGTTTCCAAAGCCCTGCAAAAAGCCATCACTGACCATGAAGCGTCTTCCGGTGCGGCAGTGGTCGTGGATGCGCAGAACGGTGAAATCCTGTCCATGGTCAGTCTGCCCACATACAATCCCAACAATCCGCAGGAACGGCGTGGTGCTGCTTTGCGCAACCGGGCCATTACCGATACCTTCGAGCCAGGTTCTATCGTCAAGCCGCTGGTGGCCGCGCTGGCGCTGGATGCCGGCGTGGTGACCACAAAGACTAAATTCAATACCGGACACGGTACCTATCGTTATCAGGGTGCGACGATTACAGACGTGAGTACGCGCAATGGCGTGCTGGACGTGGCCGGAATCATCCGTCGCTCAAGCAATATCGGCATGACCATGATCTCCGAGCGGTTGCGTTCGGATCAGATGTGGACCGTATTCAATGCGCTGGGTTTTGGGCAGGCGCCCAATATGGGCTTTCCCGGTGCCGCCTCCGGACGGGTGCGTCCGTGGGAGCGCTGGCGTCCGATCGAACGGGCGACCATGGCCTATGGCTACGGCCTGTCGGTGTCGCTGCTGCAAATGGCGCATGCCTACACGGCGCTGGCCCGCAATGGCGATATGATTTCGCTGTCCCTGGTGAAAAATCGCGCCAACCCGACCAGTATCCAGATCTATAAACCTGAAACCGCCCGCGCCGTACGTGAGATGCTGGAGGATGCGGCCGGTTCTGAAGGGACGAAGATTCAGGGCAAGGTCATGGGATACCGGATCGGCGGCAAGAGCGGCACCGCCCGTAAAATCGTCGATGGACGCTATAGTCGTAAGGATTATCGAGGCTCGTTCGTGGCCATGGCGCCCATATCCAAGCCACGGATTATCGTGGCCGTCACGCTCGACCAGCCGCGCAAGGGCGGTTACTACGGCAGCGTGATTGCCGGGCCGGTGGCGGCTTCCATTATTGAAGATACGCTGAAGTATCTGGCCGTCCCTCCCGATGCGCCGATCGAACCAGCTCCTCTTGAGGCGCGTAATACCGTACCCAAGAGGAGTCAGGGATGAACAGTCGACAGATAGCGCAATGGCTTGAGCGCCATGTCACGGATAAAGCGGATTTACGGCTAGACTCCAGAGACATCCAGAAAGGGGATGTCTTTGTTGCTTGTGCGGGCAGTGTTGTTAGCGGGCACGCATACCTTGAGGATGCCGTCAAAAAAGGTGCAGCGGCGATTCTTGCCGAAGTGGGCGATCAGGAACAGCAGCAGAGTCAGGCATTGAAGGATGCCGGATATCCAGTGCCGATTCTGCCTGTCGAGAATCTTCGTGCCCGGCTGGGCGAAATTGCGGATGCCTGGTATGGTCACCCTTCAGCGGCCGTGTCGGTCATTGCGGTGACCGGCACCAACGGCAAAACTTCATGCGTGACCTGGATTGCCGAAGCACTGAATGCAGCCGGCAAATCTTGCGCGACGATCGGAACATTGGGT
>DATGQC010000378.1:0-3136 GCA_035304425.1 Advenella sp. | reverse complement strand
TGATGGTGGCGCGCTGGGCAATAACCAGCCTCACCTAGTTGTTGAAAGCGTTCCATGAGGGAGAACATTATGAGTGCGAGCCACTCGGTTCAGGTAAAAGAAGCACCGTATTATTACGTGCCGGCCGATTCGGCCCATCCGATAAAGACAAGTGTCACAATGCTGCTCATTTTGATTGGCGCAGTGACCTGGATTAACAAAGTGCCTTACGGGCAGTATCTCTTTCTGGTTGGGCTGCTTGCGCTGTTTATCAATCTCTATCAATGGTTTGGCGATGCCATCCGTGAGTCCGAGACGGGAATGAACAGCAAGCGCATTGACCTGTCTTACCGCTGGGGTATGGGCTGGTTCATCTTCTCTGAAGTGATGTTCTTTGCCGCTTTCTTCGGCTCGCTCTGGTATGCGCGTGAAGTGACCACGCCCTGGCTGAGCGATATGGATCACCAGCTGCTGTTATGGCCTGGCTTTACCGGTCAGTGGCCTAACCTGGGTCCTGCTGGCATCGTCAGTCATTTTGAAACCATCGGCCCGTTCTGGCTGCCGACAATCAATACACTGTTGCTGCTGTCTTCCGGCCTGACCTTGACGCTGTCTCACCATGCGCTGCGTGCCAACCATCGTAAGAGCACCATTTTCTGGCTGTTCGTGACCGTTGTCCTGGGCTTCACGTTCGTGTTTTTCCAGGCTGAAGAATATATTCATGCCTATACAGAACTGAATCTGCGATTTGATTCCGGTATTTATGGCTCTCTGTTCTTCATGTTGACGGGCTTTCACGGTTTCCACGTGATTCTTGGCGCGACCATGCTGACGGTTATTCTGATCCGTTTGCTGCGCGGTCACTTTACTGCCGATCATCACTTCGGTTTTGAAGGTGCGGCCTGGTACTGGCACTTTGTGGACGTGGTTTGGCTGGGTCTGTACTTGTTCGTTTACTGGTTCTGATTTACCCAACGGTTCGATAAAAAAGCAAAGGGTCGGAAAACCGACCCTTTGCTGTTTCAGCGCAACAGGGTGCTGTTACAGCAAAGCCTGGTCATTGGCGGTATGATGTTTAACGTGTCATTGATCGCATGGTTGGTGTCGGCGGCAGGCAGACTTCAGCTCAGGCTTCAGCCGGTTAACCGCGCGCCGGCCAGCCTTCGGGGCGCAACCCGGACTGACCCGGGAGGCGGTTTCAGCGAACAGGCTGATCAATGCCCGTGCTGTCGATCCATCCCATGTAATGGGCAAACAGGACGAACAGAAAAAGCGCAATGGATAGTGCAATACGCAGGGTAAGTGCGTTGACTGTGCGATTGGTTGTGCCTTTGTCGCGCATAAGGTAGAAAAAGGCCGACGCCAGACTGCCTATGATGACGAGAAAGGCGAGTCCGATAAAGATACGCATGGATTAACTCCTGACTGGAATAGATTATTGTAGTAATGAAACGGAAATTAATAAACTGGAAAACAGTAACGATGCTGATTCTGCTGGCATTGCTGACAGTGGTTTTCGTTTCTTTGGGCCGATGGCAGTTGCATCGCGCCGACGAACGTCGTGCGATTGCGCAGCAGATTGAGAGCGGACAGGCTTTGCCGCCGCTGGCCATTGACAAGCATATCCCGTCTTCCGATATTGTGGCATGGCGTCCTGCCACTGTCGCCGGCCATTGGCTGGGCGCTTTCAGCGTGCTCGTCAACCGGAATCAGAACGGTCGCCCGGGTTACTGGCTTGCCACGCCCCTGTTGCTGGACAGTCATTCGCGTGACGCGGTCCTGGTATTGCGAGGCTGGTTTCCGCAAGCGCTCACGCCGTCTGCCATGCCGGATTTTCCCGTGCCCGATGGCCGGCAAACAGTGAGCGGGGAAGTTGCTTTGCGGGTGCCGCGCCTGTTTGAATTATGGCGTTTTGGCAAGGCCGTGGCGCAATTGCCTGAACAGATTCCTCAGAGCAGCGGGCCGCTGCCCCAGGTGCAGAACCTGGACCTGACTGAATTTGGCAAGGCCAGTGGCCTGCATATGCTGCCGCTGGTGGTGCTGCAAACCGGTTCCTCCGACCAGGGGCTGGTTCGTGATTGGCCGCATCCTTCTATTGATGCGGATAAGAATATCGGCTATGCATTGCAATGGTTCAGTTTTGCCGCCATTGCCGCTGTGGCCTTGTTGATCAGCCTGATCCGGCTGCGCCTGAAAAGTACAAAGGAAACGTCGTTGTCATGAATACCAACCGTCCATCGCCATCCGGGACTCCCGCGAAACCGGGCGCCAAGCGCTCCAACATGCCCCTGTATTTGATTATCTTAAGCTGCATCGTGCCCATGCTGGCGGCTGCGCTACTGTATTATGTGCCTTCCCTCAGGCCGGATGGCTCGACCAATTACGGCAATTTTGTGCAACCACAGCGGCCCATGCCCTCGCCAGAGGCGCTCAGCCTGACTACGCTGGACGGCAAGCCTTTCGATTTGAATACCCTTAAGGGTAAATGGCTGCTGGTTACCTCCGATGGCGGGGCCTGCCCGGATTCTTGCGCCAAGAAGCTGCATTTCACCCGTAATGGGCACGCCAGCCAGGGCAAGAATGTCAACCGTATTCAGCGCGTCTGGTTTGTGACCGATAATCAGCCTATTCCGGAAAAAGTGCTGGAAGCCTATAAGGGTACGATCATGTTGCGGGTCGATCCCAAGGCGCTCAGCCAATTCCTGCTGGACGAGGCCGATCGTACAGGGGATGCGGTGGCGGTGGAAAAGAAGATGGATTCCTACTTGTGGATTGTGGATCCCAATGGCAATCTGATCATGCATTATCCCGGCAACGAGTCTGATCCCGTGCGTTTCCGTGGCGATCTGGCCAAATTGCTGCACGCCTCGACGATTGGCTGATGCATATGAACACGGCAACTGAACGCATTCGTACACGCTATCGCCGGCTGGTGTTTCTGACCTGGTTTTTTACGCTGGACCTGATTATGTTCGGCGCTTTTGTACGCCTGACCGATTCAGGGCTGGGCTGCCCAGACTGGCCGGGTTGTTACGGCAAGGCTAGCCCTTTGGGCGCTTCCGAACATATTGCAAATGCACTGCAGCAGCAACCTTTTGGCCCGGTGTCCATGTCAAAAGCCTGGATCGAAATGATTCACCGCTATTGGGGTACGTTG
>DATGQC010000377.1:0-3649 GCA_035304425.1 Advenella sp. | reverse complement strand
CAACGCTATGGCGATGGCCGTTCTGATGATTCCGGTGGATCAGGCCCCTCGGCAAACCGGCAAAAGTAGATAAATCAGCGCTCGCCCGCCAGCAGGTCCAGTTCAAGCTTGACATACCGGGTCGGAAATTCCAGCCGGGCATAGTAGATAAGCACGTCATTGGCGCAGGCCAGGCGCCTGACCTCGGCCACGCTATCGCCCGCTGCCAGTTGCAATGCATTTGCAGAAACAAAGCCGGCGTTGATAATGGCCAGGCTCTGCCGGGATTCATTCACATGTAAATCCGGTATGCGGGCAATCACCGATGCGGCGGCATGGCTCAGGAAATTGTCTTCATATTGTTGGAACAGCGCCATATCCACATAGACTTCGCTATAACAATATGGCACGTTGTTCCGGCTATGCAGCCGACACAGATATTTATAGGACTGGGCCGGCTGCGCACGGCATTGCATCCCCATCTCCGGTAAACGCGTGATCGTGCCTTCAGACTCGGTAATGCTGTGCGTACCCAGCACATCGCTTAGCGCCACCGCTTCCTGCCAGGTGGTGGGCAACTGCAGCTCACTGACCTGCGGCGGACGACGCTGCACGAAGGTGCCCTTGCCCCGGCTGCGTGTGATCAGTTGCTCTGCCTCCAGAATCTCCAGGGCATTGCGTATCGTCATCCGGGAAACCTCATAGGTACGCATGAGCTCTTCCAATGGCGGGATCTGCTCGCCCACACGCCACAGGCCGACGTCGATGCTGCGTCTGAATTCGGTGGCCAGTTGAAGGTAGATGGGCTGCTTGCTGCGGCTAAGTACGGCGTAATTGGAAGATTTATCTGTCATAGTCTGGTAAGAAAGAAGACCGCAGACGCATGCCCGGCATGGCGTCTGCAGGCCGGCCCGCCGTCAGGCCAGCGCATCAAGGAGTTGCTGCGCTTGCTTCTGCAGTTCGCCTCGCTGTATTTTATTGGAATTCGCGCTTTGAACCACAGGAAAGGCCGTCACGAACACAACTTTCCTGGGCACCTTGAATCCCGCCAGCTGGCGTCGGCTATGCGCAATAATTCCTTCCTCGGATAAACCAGCACCGTCGCGCGCAATCACAAATGCCACCGGCACGGCCTTGCCTTGTAAACTGGCGCCAACCACCTGGCACGATATGACGCCATCCAGCGATTCAATATAGTCCTGCACTTCCTGTGGATTGACCAGGAAACCGCCCAACCGTAAATAATCGCCCTTCCTGGCCTGAAAGATAAAATGCTGCTCGTTCAGGGTGTAGCCAAGGTCGCCGGTACGGAAATAACCGTCGGCATCAATCGCCTCCTGCGTCGCCTCGGGGTTATTCAAGTAGCCGCGCATCATGCTGGGCGCCTTGATTTCAATTTCCCCCAATTGACCATGCGCCAGCACCTGGCCCGAATGCGTATCGCGGGCGCGCACCCTTGCGTCGGGACTGGTTAGCCGGCCGCCCGGCAACTGCCGCTGCTCCAACGACGCATCGGCGTCTTGCGAAGCCACCAGCGCCTGCATCTCGCTGGAGCCATACAGCCCGACCAGCCGCATACCCATCTGCTGCGCGCGCTCCGGAAAGTCGCCCAGGGATGGCGCGAAACTTGCAAAACCGGCCAGCTTCAAGCTCGCCAGGGGGCTGTCGGCGTCCGCCTGCTGCTGCGCGAAATCCAGAATCCGGTTCAGCAATTCATTGTTCGCGAAAGTGTGCGTGACCTTGAAGCGCCGGATCTGTTCGGCGCACTCCCTGGCATCCAGCACCGGCGAGGACACCATGGCCGCCCCGGCGAACATCGCGCCCAATGCGCTGGAAAAACCGAATGCGCCGCACAATGGCGCCCCCAGCAGCAATACATCGTTGGCGGCGATATCAAAACGCCGAGCCACCTCGCGGCCATGGCCGAGCAGCGTCTGCTGATCATGCCACACAAGCTTGGGCAGCGAGGTCGTTCCAGAGGTGGTATAGACCAGCGCCGCCGCCGTGCCGTCAGGCGGGGCAGGCAGGCTCACCTGGCCAGGCTCGGCCGAATAGTCCAGCCATGCCGGCGCACCCAGCCAATCGGGCCTGGCCGCATCGCCCAGCGCCACAACCCCCGTCAGCGTGTCAAGAATACCGCTATCGACTTCCTGCAAAATTGCGCCAAAGTCCAGGTCTTTGAATCCCGGCCACAGCACGAGCCAGCGACATTCCCCGCGAGACAGCAGGTCGGCCACCTCCCGACTGCGAAACCGGGTGTTCATGGCAATGACCGTGATGCCCAGACGCGCGCAGGCATAGAACACAGACAGCCAGGCGCTGCAGGTGGGCAGCCACAGCGCCAGACGTTCGCCAGGCTGCGCGCCGTTTGCCACCAGCAGTCGCGCCACCCGGTCGGCCTCATCATGCAGATGCTGAAAGCTAAACGCCTGGTCTACGTCATATAACACAGTTGCAGCGGGACGCACCCTCAGGTGTTGGTCCAGCAGTTGATGAAACGTTGTCAATTCAGTTGTCATACTACACCGTCGCGATCGGTGTCACCGGAGAGCCGACTGCACCGGGCAAACGCAATGGCGGCGCAGTCAACAGAAAGCGATAGCGATTGTGCTCCTGCAACCAGATCGCCAGATCCTTCAGATACCAGAGTTCTGCCAGAGGCAGGCCAAGCTTGAACAGGCAATGATGATGCAACGGCAGCAAGGACTTTTTCTCGCCCTCGTTTAGCGCCGGATACGCCTCAACGGCGTAATTGTCTGCGCAAATGCATGCAATGCCGCTGTCCGTTATCCATTGCAGCAGCCTGGCATCGGCGCCATTGAGCACGGCGCCGGCCTCGTGCAGCGCCTGCGCATCGGGATTGCCGGCCATTTCCATAACGGTTTCGGCAAAGCCGGTGCGCAACACCAGCATATCGCCCTGCTCAACCTGGATGCCGTCTTTTTCAAGCACAGCCATTAATTGCTCGTAGCCGATCACGGTGCGTTCGTGACCGTAATGCTTCACAAAGTCCACCAGCACGCCACGCCCCTGCATGCCCTTGACCGCAAAGTTCTCCACGCCCAGCTTCAGTGCGCCCATGCCGTGATTGCACTGGCCTTCGGCATCGTCGTGATCATGGGTGTGGCCCGCATCAAGAATATCGTCGCCGCCGCGGTAGCCGTTATAGTAGGTTTTTTTCAGCGTGCCTGTACCCTCTGCATCAAATTGCGCGCCCACATGCGCGAGCGCATCCCATTGCGTGGAATATTGCAACGACAGCGTGACCTGATCATCGCTCAGAATATCAATGGCGCTTGCGTCCAGGTTCTCCATGGGAAAATTCATGTACGGCACGCCATCTTTTTCGGTCGCCGCCAGCTGCGGCGGTTTGCGTCGGGGGTTCAACACCATCCCGCCCGGCAGATCCAGTGGAAGAGACAGGCAGAATACCTGGCCATGCTGCACTTCCTTCACCCCTTTGAGCACCTGCTCGGACGTCAGCAAGTTAACCCGTCCCAATTGATCATCCGGGCCGAACTCGCCCCAGTTCGAGCCTTCCGGCCTCTTTTTCCATCGTTGCATTACCATCTCCTGTGATATCTCTTAATATATTCTCACGCTGCGCCGATCGTCACGCCGCCGCACACGTAGTGTGTTTGGCCGGTCACAAAGCTGCAGCGTTCATCAA
>DATGQC010000376.1:0-4939 GCA_035304425.1 Advenella sp. | reverse complement strand
AAGCGTCAACGAACTGGCGCCGTTCGCCCTGAGTCGTTTTCGATAGGTCGTTTTTTGATAAGCTGCTTTCCCTGAACCGCTTGCAGCAGGCCGTTTGCGCCAAGCCATTGTTGGCAAACCAGATTCAGCAATAGGGCGAATTTCCGGGTAGCATTTATCGCTCCGCGGCGACATGCGCACCGCTTATCGGCGCTTGAAAACAACAATGGGCGTGTGCCGATCAGGTGCAGACGATCATGTACGGATGTATGGAGCGTATGGGCGTAGCGCCATATAGCGATCTGCCAGAAACAGCCCGGAAGCTGTCACAGTTGCATTACTACAATCATCTTGCTACGGCACACAAGGCAGGCCGCGCAGATTACAGACGCGCTTGGGCCAGAAGATCGAAGTAGGACCCTTTGATCAGCTGGGAACGGCAGATTCCTAACTGCAGCATCAATGATTCGGCTTGCTGCATGCCAGAGGCTGTCGACTCTCCGTCTTCGAGCACAACCTCAAGTTCCATGAACTGGCCCAGTCCTTGCACCTGATCAAGATGAACGCGCGTCCTGCCGATCATGTACAGCGTGCGTCGCTTGATGACGCGACCGATAATGCCATGGGCCAGCGATAACACTTCTCTGAGCGCTTCAGGCGTCGCGGTTTCAGACAGCACATAAAAGGATTCTTTCGGCCCCGCCTTATCCGGGCGCTGATAAAAAATAAGCTGTCCGGTGCCGTCGGCCAATTCCCTGAGCTTGAGCCGGCCTTCATCACACTTGAAAAACGTATCGTCCTGGAATAAATCGCATGCAGATCCACTTGCCATCCTGGCCACCTGCTGCGCCAGATCGCTGACGCTTGGAATACGCGCCTTGATTTCGATATTTCTTGCCATGTTGCCATCCCGTACATGCATGTTTGCTGCAGCAGTACGACCCTATTGCCGTACTGGCGCATCGGTCGGCCATTATAGCCGCCCCCAGGATGATTCGACATGGCCACCGGCTGCTCACTGCCGCGCGCTGCCCGCCAGAATCCTTACTACAACCTTCACATGCACCGGCGGTCAACCATATTAGCGAACAGCTACTTTAATGGTCGCCGCTATTGATTCATTTTGATATTTTCCGCCTTGATCAGATCGGCCCATTTTTTGCTGTCCTGATCGATCAGGGATGCAAACTGCGCCGGTTCCAGATCATCCGTATCCAGGCCGGAAGTTTGCACGTATTGCCTGACCGCCGGAGTTTTCATGACCGCGCGATAAGCCAGGTTCAGTTCCTTTATTTTATCTTCCGGCGTACCGGCCGGTGCAAAAACGCCATACCAGTTGGTCGCATGAACATTCTTTATACCCAGCTCATCAAAAGTGGGGACATCGGGCAAGGCGGCGGAACGTTTGTCCGATGCCACGCCGATCGGCACCAGACTACCCTGCTTGATATGCTGCACCAGGCCTGACACATCTCCAAAGAAACCATCAACCTGTCCGCCGATGGTCGCGGTAATTGCCGGCGCTGCGCCCCCAAAGGGCACGATCAGCGTATTGGCTTTGGTGGCGATACGAAACTGGGCAATCGCCATATGAGGCATGCTGCCTACCCCGGAAGTGGAAAGCGAAATGCCGTCGGGGTTGCTTTTGGCCTTTTCCAGCAACTCCTTCACACTTGTAATACCACTTTTTTTGGACACAACCAGCACTTCGGGTGTGGAAACAAGCAACGCTACCGGCCGCAGATCCTTTGCCGGGTCATAGATCAGCTTTTTGTAGAGCGCCGGATTGATAGCAATCGCCCCGGTAGAACTTAGAAACAGCGTATTGCCATCCGGTTTTGCACGGGTAACGGTACTGGCGGCAATAGCTCCATTGCCGCCGGGTTTATTTTCCACCACCACCGACTGCTTGAGCTGGTTCTCCAGTTCTTTGCCGGTCATGCGCGCCAGCGTATCGCCGGGACCGCCTGCAGGAAAGGCTACCACGACACTGACAGGCGCTGCGGCACGGACAGGCTGGCCAACGGCAAGCCCCAGGACAGCGGCAAATGGCATTACGTATTTAATATATTTTTTTCCGAATCCGGACATGTCTACCTCCTTATGCCGTCAGGCACCCGCAATTCCTTGCGTATTGACGAACAGTGAATAAATCGACGTACACGACGCCATGAACAGGCGATTCCGATGCAAACCGCCAAAACAAAGGTTGGCGCAACGCTCGGGTAGTGCGATACGCCCCAGCAATTCACCTTGTGGATTGAAGACCCTGACCCCATCAAGCTCGGCAGTGCCCATTCCCCACCCACACCATAAATTGCCATGAATATCTACCCGAAAACCGTCCGGCGTGCCCTCTGCGGCATCGAAAAGCACACGCTGCCCACGCAAACCGGCGCCATCGGCCGTCAGATCGAAGGCCAGTATATTACGTGGTTGAGCACGCGATTCGACCACGTACAAGAGCGACTCATCAGGAGAAAATGCCAGACCGTTGGGACCATTGACAGCATCAGTCATGAGGTCAACGTGTCCATTGACAGGATCAATGCGATAAATGGCTGCGGGCAACTGCTGTTCTGCCTGCTCACCCTGATAGTAGCCAACGATGCCGAATGGCGGATCGGTAAACCAGACTGAACCGTCCGACTTGACCACCACATCATTGGGAGAATTGAGCCGTTTACCCTGATAGCTATCGGCCAGCACGGTTATGCGGCCATCCGGCTCCGTGCGCGTCACCCTGCGCGACAGATGCTCGCAGGTGATCAGGCGTCCCTGCCGATCGCGGGTATTGCCATTGGCATGATTTGACGGACTGCGAAATACCTGGCTCCGGCCGGTGGCGGCATCCCATCGCATCATGCGGTTGTTCGGTACGTCGCTCCACAGCAAACTGTTCCAGTCGCCGAACCACACCGGCCCTTCAGCCCAGCGACAGCCGCCTGCCAGGCGCTCGAGCGCTGCCAGCGGCAGCGTCAGCGCATGAAAACGGGGATCCACGGCAATGACGGCAGGATCCGGATAGCGAACGGGGGTCTCAGTCGCAGCGTGCACTCATGCCTCCGTCGACGACAAGTTCGGTGCCTGTGATAAAGCGCGCCTCATCGGAGGCCAGAAAGAGCGCGGCATTGGCCGTATCAATGCCGTCACCCATGAACGGCAGCGGAATACGTGCCTGACGCTGTGCCAGCAGCGCGCCTACATCGCCACCTGCGCGTTGTCCTGCCAGTCGCGTTTCCACCATGGGTGTGTGCATCTGACCCGGAACCACGGTATTGCAGCGGATATTGCGTTTGGCATACTCCACCGCGACCACCCGGGACAATTGGATAATACCGGCCTTGGCGCTGGCATAGCCAACCTGCGCCGAACCGGTCCAGCGGAGGCCGGATGTAGAAGAGATATTGACGATCGCCCCCGCACCCTGCTGTTCCATAATGGGCAGAACATACTTGCAGCCCAGGAAAACACTCTTCAGATTGAAATCAAGCTGGTTATCCCATGTCTGCTCGTCCAGGGCGACCGGGCCGCCCTTTTTAGACCCGCCTACATTGTTAACAAGAATATCAACACGTCCGAAAGCGTCCTGGCAGGCCCGCACCATCTGGTCAACAGCATCCGCCGAGGTCACATCTGCGGTCCAGGTGCGGATTACGCCGTTTACTTCGTTGACCCTGGCCACAGTCTCGTTCAACGCATCGGGGTTCATGTCCACGGCAAACACATGTGCCCCCTCGCAGGCAAACCGCCAGGCAATTGCCCGGCCGTTGCCCCACCCTGGCCCGACACTGCCGGCTCCTGTCACAATCGCGACTTTGTTCTCCAGACGTCTCATTGCTCATTGTCCCCTGTGATTGTCTAATCACAGTCATGATGCGCGAGGGCCTGTGAATCATCAAGACCGGCCTTGCGACTTCTGATATTGAAAAAACGTATATCATTGCCACATGGATCTCAAACAACTTCAGTATTTCATCGTGATTGCCGAACAGCGCAGTTTTTCCCGCGCTGCGGATATGCTTGATCTGTCGCAGCCCTCGCTGAGCCGGCAGATCCAGTTGCTGGAGGCTGAGCTCGGACAGCATTTGCTGGTTCGCACGGGACGGGGCGTGGAGGTGACCGAAGCCGGCGCCCGCTTACTGGGCCATGCCCGCACCCTGCATCATTTGGCCACGCAGGCACGACAGGACCTGATCAATTTTCGTTCTTCTGCACCGGGCCGGGTGCGACTGGGTATTCCGCCACGCGTTGCCCGGCGGCTCGCGCCCAATATCATGCAGCAGTTCCGGGCGCAATTTCCCGCCTCGTCGATTACACTGGCTGAGGGCCTGAGCGCCCAATTACGCGACTGGCTGCTCAAGGACAAGGTTGATCTGGCGCTGCTATACGAGCCCGCGCCATCGTCACTGATGCAGGTGGAATCGCTGTACCGGGAAGAATTGGTGCTGGCTCATGCGCGTGCCGGTGCAGCCGCCCTGCCCGCAACGATTGCCGTCGCCGACCTGGATAAATACCCACTGGTGTTGCCCAGCGCACCCAATACCATTCGCGCGCTGGTTGAACATACATGCAGAGAATCCAATGTGCAATTGAATGTCGTGGCTGAAGTGGACGTCGTGCAGACGATTGTTGAAACCCTGAGTTATGCGCACGAGCCGGTTTTCACGATCATTCCGCGCTCTGCTCTGGGCGATATTCCCGGCCCCGCGCGCCTGAGTTGCGCACCTATTGTGGACCCGGTCATTCGCAATAATCTCACTCTTGCCATCGCAACCGCCGCCGCGCAATCGCAGCTGGTGCTTGCGGTTGCGCAAATTATTCGCGGCATCGACATGACCAGCCATATGGGCTGATAGGTGGCGGGAAACCAGCCATGCAAGCCGTATTGCTCGCCGTATAAGCTATCCCGGCCATATAACCGGGCCATCGCTGCCGCGCCATTCAGCCATCACGTCCG
>DATGQC010000375.1:0-6547 GCA_035304425.1 Advenella sp. | reverse complement strand
TATCGTTTTACCTGCAGAGCAGGCAATGATCTTGCCCGAGAGCGTGTCCTTTGAAGCTGGGGCGTGCCTGGGCATACCGGCGCTAACGGCTTTTCGCGCTGTGGAGCTGGCCCAGCTTGAACCCGGGCAGGCGGTATTGGTTATCGGTGGCGCCTCTGGTGTTGGCTATTACGCAGTCCAGATGGCGCAGGCGCAAGGCGCTCGCGTGCTTACCACCGTAGGCTCGCAAGCCAAGGCCGCGTTCCTGCATGCCGCCGGCGTCAAGGACACGATTCTTTATAAGCAGGAGTCTGTCGCTGATCGTGTGCTGGAATTGACGAACGGAGCAGGCGTCCATGCCATTATCGATATGGATCTTTCCACCACCATTGCGCTGGTCGATGAATATGTGCTGGCACCGCATGGTAGGCTGGTCTGCTATGGTTCCAATGAGCGCGGTGTTGTGCCGCTGAACTATGGCGCCTGGCTGCCTCGCTCATTGTCGCTGCATTTTTTTCTGGTCTATGAGCTTACTCGTTTGCAACGGCTGCGCGCGTTAGAGGGGCTGCAGCACATGTTGCGTACAGGTATGCTGCAACACCATATCGGACCGACGTACCCGCTGGCCAACATTATACTGGCGCATCAGGCGGTGGAGAACGGGACGTCGCTGGGTAATGTGATTGTCGATTGCGGTGGTGGGTAATCGCGCACAGTTGCTTAACCGGAATACTCATTAAACACGCCAAGATCAAAATGTGCTTGCAGCAATGCATGCACATTTTTGTTATAAGCATATGTTTGACTGTTTTAGATCGATCGTTTTAGAATGGTTGAAACACCAGATAATCCCCTGATCTAATGGCAAGACTGTTTTGAGTGACCGTGACGATGGGCCGACCAAGAGAGTTTGACGAAGACGCCGTGCTGGCCGCAGCAATAGACTGCTTCTGGCAGCACGGATACGAAGCGACTTCAGTCCGGGAGCTGGCCTGCAGGATGGGGCTCACCGGCGCAAGCCTATACAACGCGTTTGGCGACAAGCGAACCCTGTATCGCCGCGCGCTCAACTATTACGTGCAAACCAGTTTTGCCGCCCGTGCGCATCAGTTGCAGGCAACGCTCTCCCCGCCGGAGGCGATACGCGCCTTTTTTACGGAAACCATTGAGCGCTCCCTGGACGATAAGCAGCGGCGAGGCTGCCTGATTGTAAACGCGGCGCTGGAGGTGGCCCCGCATGATCCTGAGTTTCGGCAGATCGTCACCGAGGTACTCGGACACGTAGAAGAATTCTTTCGACGCTGCATCCGTGCCGGCCAGCGTGACGGCACGATCACGAACCGCCATAGCGCCATAGAGCTGGCGCGCATGCTGCTGGGTATTCACATCGGGATGCGTGTGCTGGCCAGAACCCGGCCGGAACGCACCTTGCTCGAGGGAATGATGCGCCCTGCATTCACGTTACTTACGCCTGACCCATCCCATGCAAAAAGGAAAAATGATGATTGATTTATATTACTGGCCTACGCCCAATGGTCACAAAATTACCCTGTTCCTGGAAGAAGCCGGACTGGATTACCGGATTCATCCGGTAGACATCAGCGCTGGCGACCAGTTCAAACCTGAGTTCCTGGCTTTTTCTCCGAACAATCGCATGCCGGCGATCATCGACACGGCCCCCACTGACGGCGGTGAGCCAATTACCGTGTTCGAATCGGGGGCCATTTTGCAGTATCTGGCCGAAAAAACCGGCAAATTTTTACCCGCCGATGTGCGCTCGCGCAAAACAGTAATGGAATGGGTCTTCTGGCAAATGGGCGGACTGGGCCCCATGGCCGGACAGAATCATCATTTCGGCGTTTATGCGCCCGAGAAGATTCAGTACGCCATTGACCGCTATGTTAAAGAGACCAACCGTCTGTACGGGGTGCTTGACCGTCGCCTGGAAGGCCGCGCTTTTATCGCAGGCGAGGAGTACTCCATTGCGGACATGGCGTCTTACCCGTGGATCGTGCCATACGAGCGTCAGCAACAAGATCTGCAAGCCTTTCCGAATCTGCATCGATGGTTCGACCAGATTCGCGAGCGGCCCGCTACTGTGCGCGCCTATGCCAGGGGCGAGCCGCTCGCGAGTCGGCCAGCGGTCACCGAGGAAGGCAAGAAGATTCTATTCGGACAGACTGCGCAGACCGCCGGGGCGCGAGCCTGAGGGCGGTATACTTCTTTACCGATATGACTTTTGCAATTTTGCTGTGAAACAAAATCCCTCCTTTCCCTTGCAGTCGCCATGCCCCTGCGGCAGCGCGTCAAGCTATCAGGCTTGCTGCGGTCGTTGGCATCATGGCGCGCTGCGCCTGATGGCGCCCGATGCGCAAACCCTGATGCGCTCCCGCTATAGCGCGTTCGTATTGGATGAGCGTGGTTATCTGTTAGACACCTGGCACAGCAGCACCCGACCGGTGTCACTGGAGGCCAATGCGCCGGGCACCAAATGGCTGGGGCTGGAGGTGCGGCAGCATACTCTGCAAGACGACGACCATGCCACGGTAGAGTTTGTTGCCCGCTCCCGCCACAACGGACGTGCTGCGCGCCTGCATGAAGTGAGCCGCTTTGTACGTGAGGACGGGCGGTGGTTTTATGTGGATGGTGATTTTTTTGAAAAAGAGCGCTCGGCAGGGGTCAGGCGCCCGCAGTAAAACGGCAGCCAGCTATTCTGCTTGGGTCAGCACATGCTCCAGCTTTCCAAAAAACTGTTGCCATCCGGATTTCGCACCCCCAAGGGCTTGCTTTTGTTCGGGGCGGAAACCTGATTGCTCCATACGTAGATGGGTGCCTGTTGCCGTTGGCGTGAGCGTAAAGGTGACGACGCTTCTCAAGTCGAAGTCTGGATTGTCGTTAACAAAATTCCAGGTGTAGGACAGCACGCTGTTCTGCTCAATGGCGAGTACTTCACAATCGAGTACGCCGCCCCAGTCGCCTTGCAGTTTGAAACGATGTCCAACGGCGGGCGAAAAGTCGTTTTTCATCAGCCATTCTTCGATCAGATGAGGCACGGTAAGCGCTCGCCAGACCTTTTCAGGAGGATGGGCAAGCTCACGTTCTACGATAACGGAGCGTATTTCATGTGTGGTTACGGTCATTGATCTATCCTTTGTAGAAGTGTTTCAAGATCGTTAAATCTGCTTTCCCAGTAGCCAGTCATTTGGCTGGTCCAGTCGACCAGCGGTGCCAGCGCGCTGCGTCTTGCGCTGTAATGAGTCTGCCGTCCTTCATGTCGGTCCAGCACCAGCCCAGCTTGTTTGAGAAGTGCCAGATGTTTTGATACGGCCGGCTGAGATACGCCGGCTTGCGCAGTTAAGGCTGCTACCGTCTGCTCCCCGTCGCGGCAAAGGCGCTCGAATATGGCGCGACGGGTCGGATCGCCAAGCGTGCGGAACAGTAAATCCTGAGAATGGGGTGAGCGTTTATTCATAGCTATCCGGTTATGTGTTTTAATAATAACCGTATGGTTATGGATTAGTCAAGACATGATTTGCAGATCTGTTTTTTTTCGAAGCAGGGTCCGCGAAAGTCGATGAAACTGTCGGCTTGACGGGTGGACAAGTGCAGTCACGCGCTTAACTTGCCTGCATGCCGTTTGCCTGCTCCTGCCTGACCAGACGCCGTACGCCCCCGATAAATTGTTTCTCCAAAGTACTGGGCGGCCCCTGTTCGCGGTAGATGGCCACCAGATCAAGGGTGATCGGCGGGTCAAAATGAATGTATCTGGACTTGTCTCTCAAGACAAATTTTGCGGTGAATTCATCCACAATTGCAAGCCGATCTTCGTATTCGGCTATGGCGGCGGCGACATAGTAGGTCTCTACCTTTACCTGATTGGTAAATTGATAGGGAATGGCCATGGATTCAATGATGCGGGTGACCGGGTCGCCCATGGAATAGGTGATCAGCTTGCGGAAATCTACCTGGCGAGGATCATTCACCTGGCCATGGCGCGGTCCGGCCAGCACCATATTCACTTTGGCAATGGTGGAAGACGAGCAGTCCGGATACTCGTCCGGTTTGAACGTGAAAGCGATATTGATCTCGCGTGAGCGTAGTTTTCTGATCAGCTCCGATTCATGCCCCGTAGTGATTTCAATGTTGATATCCGGATAGCGTTGCCGAATGAGCGACACGGCCTGCGGCATCAGGTGCAGGCCCAGGCTTGGCAGGCAACCCAGTTTGAGCGATCCTGCCGGATGCTGGTGAATATTGGACGCTAGCGAGCGGATGTGCTCCAGCTGGTTCATCATTTTTTCAATTTCCGGCGCCAGCGACTGGGCTTCCGGCGTCAGTTTCAGCCTGCCTTTGACGCGTTCGAATAGCTTGAAACCCAGTTGCAGTTCGGCATGCCCCAGGGTTTTGCTGACTGCGGATTGGGAAATGTTCAGCAAACGCGCCGCCCGACTGACCGAGCCGGTCGTGCGTATGGCGTGAAAGATTTCGATATGTCTGATTTTCACCGACACCTCATGGTATGAATTTTAGTTATGGATAATATAACTTTTTTCCTTTGCATGCTGTAACTATTGCCTGCACAATAGCCCGGGATAGCAGCACCTTCCCATTTGCCATTTTTTAAAGTGTGTTACCCGGAGAGCCGTTATGACCAGATTTCATTCACTACTGAAAATCGGGATTGCTGTGGCCTGTGCGCTCAATGTCGCTCAGGCCGCGGCGAACCAGTTCCGCCTGGGCATTGCAAAGGATTTGCTTACCCTCGATCCCATCGCTTCCAGCGACAACCCTTCTATCTGGACCCAGTTGCTGATTTATGATCAATTGGTCAAGCCCTCTGCAGACGGGACCAAGATAGAACCGGGGCTGGCCGACAAGTGGGAGATCAGCCAGGACGGAAAAACCTACACCTTTCATCTAAGGGAAAATGCAAAATTCAGCGACGGCAAACCGGTAACGGCTGATGATGTGATCTTTTCGCTGAAACGAGCCGCCGGGGAAAAATCCGGCTGGGCACGATTCTTCAAGCCTATCACGGGTTATGAAAAGGTAGATGACAGGACGGTAAAACTCAGTCTGGACGCGCCTTTTACGCCGATGCTTAACAATCTGGCCCTGTTTTCCGCTTCCGTATTGCCGGCAGCATTACTGGAGCAAAAAGGCGAGGAATTTTTCAACGCGCCGATAGGCAGCGGTCCCTTCTCGCTCAAAGCCTGGCAGAAAGGTCAACGTGTGTCCCTGGATAAGAATCCCAACTATTGGCAGCAAGGAAAGCCCGCCGTGGAGCAGGCCTCGTTGGAAATTATCGGGGACGACAATGCGCGTATTCTTAAATTGAAGGCCAATGAGCTGGACGCCGCGATGGATATTCCATTTAACCAGGTCGCCATGCTGCAGAATGATCCGAATATCAAGACGGCCGTGGCCAAGGTATTTCGCACGGATTTGGTGCAACTCAATACCAGCAAAAAGCCATTTGATGACATTCGTGTTCGCCAGGCGTTGAACTATGCCATTAACAAGCAAACAATTATCCAGGGGGTATTAAAGGGAAATGGCGAGCCGGCAGCATCCTCGTTACCCATCATGGCGCATCACAATACGGATATCAAGCCGTATCCCTATGATCTGGCCAAGGCCAAACAGCTGCTTGCCGAGGCCGGACTTGCGGACGGTTTCAAGGCGACGCTGCTTATTCCATCAGGAGACGTGACGTCCCGGCAAGTGGGTCTGGTCATTCAAAACGCTTTGAGCAAAATCGGGGTGACAATTCAGGTGCAGACCATCGAGAGCAGTTCCCAGTTTACGACGACCAAAGCAGGCAATTACGAGATGTCGCTGACCTATACGACCAGCGATACGATTGATCCTGACCAACTGATCGGCTTTACTGCTGTCAATCCTGAACGGGCCAATGCCTTGCATACAAACTGGAAAAGCGAACGCGTCAACACGCTGTATGCAGAGGAACGCAAAACAGCTGAAGGGGCCGAGCGCGGACGCATGTTCAAGGAAATTGAAGCCATCGTAAACAGGGAAGCGCCGTTTATTTTTCTGTATCACCAGGGCGTTCCTTATGCCTATCGGTCTAATATCGAAGGTTTCAAAGTGCTGCCCACATCAAACTACAGGCTCGAAGAAGTCCGCGTCAAGTAGACGCCAAGATCAGGATACAACAGGGGTAAATCGTGGTAGTGCGTTTTATTATCTTGCGGTTGGTGCAGTTGATCCCGGTATTGCTGGGCATAACGATTCTGGCCTTTCTGCTTTTGCGGGTGATGCCTGGGGACCCGGCAACACTGCTTCTGGGAAGCCGGGGTACGGCCGAAGATATCGCCAAACTGCAGCATCAGCTGGGACTGGATAAACCACTGGTGGTCCAGTATTTTCAGTTCTTGCTGGATTGCCTCAAGGGCGATTTCGGCACGTCGATTGCCTTTCGCACCTCGGTCGGGCCATTGATCTTTGAACGGCTCTGGGTAACGCTGGCCCTTGTCGCCTACAGCACGGTTATTGCAATTGTGTTGACCATCCCTCTTGCTTTCCTGGCCGCATTGCGCAAGAACTC
>DATGQC010000374.1:0-6115 GCA_035304425.1 Advenella sp. | reverse complement strand
AAAAATGATGAGTTCGCCTCGCGCGAAGCAGGAGAGAGGCGCCCGTCCGGCTCGTCTGGACGGCGCCGTTTTTTTGTTGAGACAGGGCTCGAGGGCTAGCGGGGTGTGTGGTTGTGTGGTCGTGTGGTCGTGTGAGTGTGTGAGTGTGTGAGTGTGCAGCGTCCGCGTCTCATCGCTTTGGCAGCACCTGCAGACGTTTCTGTGCCGGAACACGTTGCATGCGCCCAGGGACAAGCGAGTGTATTGGTGCGCAGCGGCATGGCACTATAGCGCTTTGTCTCTGCGGTCATCAGCGCAGGTAGTTCGGCGGGCGTATCATGTTTGTTGTAATGGATTTTTCTGTCGCAGGCTGGCTCGGCAATGACGACCAGATACCGCAGCCTTCATTGCATGCAGTGTTGCTGCGCTTGGGCCCTGTAACTAATCATAGTTGCCCGCAGCTATTGTGCAGGAGGTGGGCATGTTGATTGACCGGCCTGCGGCAAGTTTGCTACCTGGCCTGTTTTGGCGCTGCGGGCCCACGATACCGGGCAGGACTCCTTGGCCGCAGGCAACCGAATATGCCGGTTGTTGTGCTGCTGCTGAAAGGTCGTTAAAGGCGCCTTGCGAGCCCGCTACACCTTGTGATTTCCTGCAGCTTGTCGGGCCGACACGTCAGGCGCGTCATGGACCGGCAAGCCGGCGGCCGGACTCGCGTTGTTGCGTATTTGCGGCGTCGTTTATGCATAATGTCGCATATATGTCACAAATGTAATAAAAAACGCTAAGCGTATTCACTATGATGGAAAACCCGTATGTCCTAAGAATGTAAAATAATTGACTGGGCAAGAATCGTGCCAACTTCAGGCATGTGCTGATGAAATCTTGATGTGCCCATTCCATTGCAAGGTAAGCCGTTAACCCTATGATAACAAATGTAATTACATATAAAACAGTGATTAATGCAGCTGCTATAGGGAGATTGTCATAGAAGATATGCGTGTTGTAATTACAACCGAAACAATCTAAGGGTAGTGCGGACAAATCGCCGAATCGGCCCGTTTTTGAGGTAGTCGGTTCCTTTACATAAATGTATCTAATCTTTATATTGCTTCAAATCTGAATCGTTTCTGAACTGTTCGGGTACGAAGAATGATGACCATCCCTGAGGAGATTTGATACATGAAAAAGACTTTGCTTGCTGCAGCACTGGCCGTCGGCTTTGCCGGCGTAGCCCACGCAGAAACTTCCGTAACCCTGTATGGTATTGTCGATGGCGGTATTGGCTATCAACAGACTAAAGTGACGCAGGGCGATGCCTTTACTAAAACACGCGATATTGGCATGATCAACGGCGTCAGAAACGGTAACCGCTGGGGAATGAAGGGTGCTGAAGATCTGGGCAATGGCACAAGCGCGATTTTCCAGTTGGAAAGCGGCTTTGACCTGGGCAACGGCAGATCCGCACAGGGTAGCCGTCTGTTTGGTCGTTACGCCTATGTCGGCCTGACTGGCAGCAACTGGGGTACGCTGACTCTGGGCCGTCAAACCAACGTTGCGGCAGACACAGTTTCGTCGCTTAACCCATTCGGCGTCAGCTACATGCAGGCTGGCGTGCTTTCAGGTGCATTTGGTGCTTCAACTTACGCCCGGATGGACAACTCAATCAAATATGTAAGTCCGGATTTCGCCGGCTTCAAAGTTGGCATCGGCTATGCAGGCGAGAACACCAAGACCTCAGGCAGCGACGGTGTTAATGATTTTGATGAGCGTGATACTTCCAACTGGATCACGGCTGGTGTCTCTTATGATAACGGCCCTATCTCTGTTGGCGCTTCTTATGATCGTTTCCGCACAGATGTCCGTTTTTCTGACGCTGACGATATCAAGGGCACGACAAATATGTGGAATCTGTTTGGCGCCTATGATTTTGAAGTCGTCAAACTCTACCTGGGCTATGGCCAGGTCCGTGGTTCCATGGCCAATGATGTTATCGTGGCAAGCGGAGTCGGGAGTACCGGCCTGACAGGCGCCCTGGATGATTTCACGACCAATGTTGATGGGCTCACCTACGCAGAAACCAACGGTTACCGTCAGCAAGCCTGGATGGCAGGTCTGACAGCGCCTGTCGGCGACGACGGCAAAGTCATGTTCTCTTACCAGGGCAGCTCCACTAAAAACAAAGACGACGCATTTGACGGCGTGAAAGGCAAACTGAATATTTTCAGCCTGGGTTACGAGCAGAAATTGTCTAAACGCACGACTATTTATGCAATCGCGTCTTACGGCACAGGCAAACTGAAGTTTGATAATGCCGAGAACGTCAAACTGAAATCAACTTTGGTTGGTGTTGGTCTGAATCATCGCTTCTGATGACTTGCCGTTACTGGCAATGCGGTGTTTAGCATCGTCATTGCCAGCGCGGCTCAATGCAGTAGAATAAAGGCTTGGAGTTTGCAGTCAACCGTAGTGAGTAGAGATGTTCCGACATACTGCTCATACAAGACGTGCGGTTGCCTGGCAGCGTATCAAGGACTCCCGGCCCTTGCATCAACTCCGTAGTTTGAACCCCAGAGCGTTGGTCGCTTCTGGGGTTTTTCATTCTGCCCGGCTGTTTTCGCGGAAAACCGTCTGTTCGGTTTTCACAACGCCTTCGCATACTCCGCTGTGCCGCGCCTTCGATGGCGGGTAAAGCGACCGCTTCTGACCTGGATTTTCGCTGACAGTGGGCCACCAGGGGACAACCCGCCTCTCCAGCGGCACACTCTGTTTTCCGGATGATCGACCATACGACCATGGTCCATGGGGGCCTTCCGAGGGAGCAGGGGTCTTTGGCGGGTGATTGGCGTCATGCCTTAGCGCCGGTCTGCGATTGTGCAATCGCCGGTGTAATGACTCTGCCGCCTGATTGTGTCTTCCTTGGCTGCGTCTTCACATAGATGACAATTTCAAGACAGACGCGTTGCCGAATCTGGGAATAAAGAACACACATGAGGTGCAAGAGGAAATATTTGCAACGTGGTAAACATTATGGCAACATGGTCTGCAACAATGGGAAGCCCGGGGAAGCAGATAATGACAGCGACACCTTCAGCATCACAACAAAGCCAGCCCTTGCATATTGACGATATTACCGTCATAGACGATACCAAGCTCAAGAAGGCCGTGACGGCTGCGGCGCTTGGCAATGCGATGGAATGGTTTGATTTCGGCGTCTATGGCTTCGTGGCCTATGCATTGGGTAAAGTATTTTTCCCGGATGCTTCGCCTGCAGTACAGACAATCGCTGCTTTGGGAACATTCTCTGTCCCATTCCTGGTCCGCCCGCTGGGCGGGGTGTTTTTTGGCGTGATGGGTGACCGTTTCGGGCGACAGAAGGTGTTGTCCCTCACCATTATTATCATGGCCGTCAGCACCTTCTGCATCGGATTGATACCTTCGTACGCGACCATAGGGTTATGGGCGCCGGTTCTTTTGCTATTGTGCAAACTGGCTCAGGGCTTTTCGGTAGGCGGCGAATACACGGGCGCTGCGGTTTTTGTTGCCGAATATGCCCCCGATCGACGGCGAGGATTCCTGGGCAGTTGGCTGGATTTTGGCTCCATCGCCGGTTTTGTACTCGGGGCAGGTCTGGTGGTGCTGCTGCAAACAATTCTCAAAGAGCCGACTTTTCTGGAATGGGGCTGGCGCGTGCCATTCTTTATTGCAGGTCCGTTGGGGCTGCTGGGGCTTTATCTGCGCCACGCAGCCGAAGAAACGCCAGCGTTTACGCAACAGCTTGAAAAGATGGAGAAAGAAGACAAGGACGCCATCAAGGAAAAGCCGGGCGTGTCCTTTCGCGAGATTTTTTCCAAATATCGCAAGCCATTATTAATCAGCATTGGCATGGTGCTGGTGACCAATATTACCTATTACATGTTGCTCACCTATATGCCAACTTATCTGTCGAGCAGTCTGGGCTATACCGAAGAACACGGCGTGCTGATCATTGTCGTGGTCATGATCGGGATGCTGTTCGTACAGCCGGTTGTCGGCTTTTTCAGCGATAAAATCGGCAGGAAGCCTTTCCTGCGAATGGGCAGTCTCGGCTTGCTGTTGCTGGCAATACCTTCTTATCATTTCATAGGCAGCGACAACACCGGTCTTATTTTCCTCGGGCTTCTGTTTATTGCGATCGTGCTCAATTGTATGACAGGCGTAATGGCATCGACATTGCCGGCATTGTTTCCGACGCGTATTCGCTACAGTGCGCTGGCAAGCTCCTTTAATGTCGCCATTATTGTGGCCGGGCTCACGCCAACCGCAGCCGCGTGGCTGGTAGAGGAAACGGGGAACCTGATGATGCCGGCCTATTATTTGATGATTGCTGCCGTTATCGGGATTGTTACCTCCTTCTACCTTCCCGAGACCGCCAATAAGCCGATGCGCGGCGATACGCCCACGGCATCCAGTAAGCATGAGGCCAAGGCGCTTCTGAAGCAAGCGTACGAGAACATCGAACAGACCGTCGCGGATGTCGATGAAGAAATCGCAGCTGTGCAGGAGCAGCTTGAAGCGCTCAAAGCGCGCCGCCAGCGTCTGGTGGATCGCCATCCTCATATGGACTAGCGGCAACACGGACCGGCGAGGGACATGTGGCGCCGGTCAATCGCGATTATCAGGGTATGAGGGTAGAGTTCATGAGAAAACGTATCGCCTGCGCCGTCTTATCGTTGGCGTTGATCAATGGTCCGGCGCTGGCAAACGATATTGCCCTGAATATCGGTAATGAACTCTCTGCCTGTGTGGCCATACATATCAAGAATACGTCGATATACGACAATATGGTTTTGGCCGATACTGTTTTCCAATTGCGCAAATCCATTGGTGAGTGTGGCTGTCGTTCGGCGTTGGTAAGCTACGACAGCATTACCAGCGTCAACACCGCGCAGCAGGTTCTGCAAAATGGGCTGATCGGGATCACCAGGAGTGGCAGCAAGACACTGGTGCTGGCGTCAGAACAGACCCTGATCGCAGACAAGCAGATGCAACTTCGATTGCGCTGTGCCCCGGCCCTGTAACATTATGATTGCCGGGTGAAGCAGGGTATATCGGGCTGCGCTATCGCTCAATTTTCTGTAAAAGGTTTTCCCTGGCCGCCTCTTTCCCCTTGTGCTTAAGGCGCAATATTTGATTTAAATCAAGTTTTACTGTTGTGCCCTTGCAGTAGCTTGCGCAAACGCAATATTCATTTGTGATTTTTGTTGCACTCTGTCAGTTCGTTAACAAGTACTGATGGAGAAAAAAATGCATGTCATTCGTCATTTGGTTGCAGCAGGCGCGCTAACATTGGGAGCATTCACTGCATTTGCTGCCGCTGCACATGAAGCAGGAGACTGGATAGTGAAAGCAGGTATGACACGTGTGATGCCCACTTCAGGCAATGGCACAGTCGGAAAAGGTATTGCCCCTCGCGGTATTGACCTGGATGTCAATGACAGCACGCGCCCCAGTTTCAGCCTGACATATATGGCAACCCGCCATCTTGGCGTGGAGTTGCTGGCTGCTGCGCCTTTCAGGCATGACATCCGCGGTAGCGCCGCTGACCTGGGCGGCGATCTTGGCAGGATCGGCACCACCAGGCATCTGCCACCCACAATCAGCGTTCAGTGGCATTTTTTGCCTGACGCCCGGGTGCAGCCTTATGCAGGTGTCGGGCTCAATTACACCACATTTTTTCACACTAAACCGACAGGTGCGCTACGAGATCTCGGCGTGGAAAAACTCAAGCTTTCTGACTCCTGGGGGCTGGCCGCACAAGTGGGCGCCGATGTGAGAATCAACGATAGCTGGTTTTTAAATGCCAGTATTCGCTATATTAATATCAGGACCAGCGTACGACTTGATGGCGTTAAAATCGGCACCGCGAAAATCAACCCGTGGGTCGCCACCGTTGGCGCAGGGTATCGGTTCTGATATGCATTGAAGGACCTGCTCTGAAGGAACGCATGTGGCATCGTGTGGCGATGCCCGGTCAACGGCGCTTTCAATCCTTATCGCGGTCATGGGCGATCGCGTTCAGGATGAATGCCGCTCGTTGTGCTACCGGCAAACGTGGCACGTGCATCAGTGTATAACCATATTGCGAATACGTGGC
>DATGQC010000373.1:0-3780 GCA_035304425.1 Advenella sp. | reverse complement strand
TACTGAAGTGTACGTAAACGATTCGCACGGCGGCTTTCGCAATATGATTGCGTCCGACATTGATGCGCGAGCCATACTGATCAGCGGCAAGCCCCGGATATACAGCATGATGACCGGGCTGGAATTCGGTGTCAGTGCTGTGGCCCTGGTCGGGCATCACTCGCGGGCCCAGGGCCGTGGCGTGCTGGCTCATACCATCAATAGCTTTGCCTTTGCCCGCGTCATGGTCAACGGCGTGGAACTGGGCGAACCGGGCCTGTATGGCGCGCTGGCCGGCCAGGCAGGCGTGCCGGTGATCTTCGGCAGCGGCGACCAGTACTTCATCGAAGAAAACAAAGGCTTGTTCGACGGCGCCGTCTGGGTGGAAACCAAACAGGCCATGGGACATGCCAGCGCGGCAACGCTGACGCCGCAGGCAGCCTGTGCACGCATCCGCGAGGGCATGTGCAGCGCTGTCCAGGCCGGCATGGCGCAAGCGTTAACGCCATTTGTGATCGGGGCGCCTTATGAATGCCGGTTGCAAACCAATTCGCCGGCGCTGGCCGATACGTTTTGCGTGCTGCCCGGCACAGACCGCATAGATGGGGTCACCCTGTCATTCAGGGCAGAAAGTATGGAGCATGTTATCCGCACGCTGAACGTGTTTTCCACCATGTCGGTGGCGTTGCGCTAGGATCTGCCGCAACCGGGCGCCAGGTCAGCCTAGCGCGCGGATACCTGCCGGTGTCCGGATGATCGCCCGCAAGGCCGGTTCGCTGTCCTGCGCCGCTGGAAATACCGAGACCGGCGCATTCAGTTGCAGACTGGCCAGCAGCGCCTGCACAGCCTGTGGTTCGGGATGGTAGATATGAAGCGCTTCCAGCGACAGGCCCTGATCCGGCATGGACAATACCGGCAGTTCGGTTGTCTGCCATTCGATCAGTGCAGGGGCCATGCCGTCCAGCGGCGAGCGACCGCGCTCGGGAATGGTAATGAGCCAGTTCAGATCGGCACGTTGCATGGCGGTGACCGGGCCTAAAGGCCGGGCGCTGCCCGCCGCAAGTGTATGAATGTCTGTTGTGCGCACCACCCAGGCTGACAGCGACGCGGCGCTGTCCGGCGTCAGGGCGTCCAGGCCGAACCAGCGAGGCTGCGTGGGCGCCGGCGCAGCCGGATTGACGGCAATCACTTCCAGATAGCAGTTTTCGCCACAGCGCAGCAGGCGATTGTGGGTGCCCATTTTGGCATGTTCGCCGCCCGGCAGCGGGGCAATGCCCAGGCAGTCGCTGACATAGGCCGCGCCTGCCTCCAGGCTGCTTGCGGTCACGACAATATGATCAATGACAGTGGGTGCTACAGCCATGATTACTCCGGTCTGGTGGCCTGTGCAGCAAGGTGATGGGTGCTGCCGCTGACGCGCCCGTGCTGCGAAAAGGTGTCGAGCACGGCACGGGCCAGGGCATCAATCGAATCCGATATCACGACATCAAACGCATCCCGGCGCGATGGCGGGATGGCCAGCGGCAACTCCGTACACCCCAGAATGACGGCCCGTGCGCCCATTTGGGAAAGGCGATTGACGGCGGCAGCCGCAGGTGCAAAGGCCTGTTCGTTCTGGTTGGATTTGACGGCGGCGATGGCCTGCACGGACCAATCACGAATGCTATTGTCGTCGCCGGTAAAAGGTTCATATCCGGCCGCACGCAGGGCATCCTGATACAGTCCCAATTGCATTGTTGCCGGGGTGCCCATGACGCCTACCGGTCCATCACAGATGCCATTGCGTCGCAGGTCCTGAATGACCGATTCAACAATATGCAAAACCGGCACCTGGACGCTGTCGCGTAACTGCGCAAACCACAAATGCGCTGTATTGCACGGGATGGCAATGCATTGCGCGCCCCAGCGCTGCAGGTCCTGCATGCCTTCACGCATGGCAGGCAGCGGGCTGGGGCCTCCGGCCAGCTGGGCCGCGCTGCGATCTGGAATGCGAGGGTCATTGCGCAGCAGCACCGGGATATGCGCCTGGTCGGCCGTTACAGGCGTCAGTTGCACAAGCCTGGCGGCAAACGTGGCGCCGGCAAGCGGCCCCATGCCACCGAGTACGCCGAGCACCGGCCATACCGGTGGCGCTGCGGTCAGGGAAGACGAAAACGTGGATGTATGAGGCAATGACATGAAATAAATCTCCGTAAGTAATGATTATACGGCCAGGGCCGACCGGCAACGCACTCGCGCGCAGGGTTTTGCATCTCTTGCCTTGGTGCTGGGGTTACAATCAGGCGGGGCCAAAGCAATGTGGCTGCCGGGAACATTCCGGCAAGGTAGCCGCAGTGCGCCGCAGGCAGGATTTTTGCCCGGTTTTCGCCGCAGTTGGCATGACGGCCCGACAATATTGCGCATTTTGAACTTGGAGTCAGCATGGAAAGTTTCGACTATGATTTTTTTGTAATCGGCGGCGGCAGCGGCGGGGTACGGGCATCGCGCATGGCTGCGCAGGCCGGCGCCCGGGTAGCGGTGGCAGAGGGGTCCGATCTGGGCGGAACATGTGTCAATGTCGGCTGTATCCCCAAGAAACTTTACAGTTATGCGGCGCATTACCATGACGCTTTTGAAGAGTCGCGCGGGTTCGGCTGGCAGGTGGGCGAGGCCACGCTCGACTGGTCAGTCCTGAAAACCAACCGGGCTAAAGAAATTTCACGTCTGAACGGCATCTACCATTCACTGATCACCAACGCCGGCGCAACGTTGCTGACCGGCTGGGCCGAGCTGGCGGGGCCCAATACTGTTCGCATGGACGATGGCAAGACTTACACGGCCAAACACATTTTAATCGCCACCGGCGGCTGGCCGGTTGTGCCCGATTTTCCCGGGCGCGAACATGTGATTACTTCAAATGAAATCTTCGATGTTGCACAATTTCCGAAGCGGCTGGTCGTTGTAGGTGCAGGTTATATTGCATGCGAGTTTGCGTCGATCTTCAATGGACTGGGCGCCGAAGTGCATATCGTGATTCGGCGAAACCGGATCCTGCGCGGCTTTGATGAAGAAATCTGCGCCTTTACCGCAGAGGAAATGAAAAAGGCCGGTGTGCATTTTCACTTTGAAACCAAAGTGGATAGCATCGACAAAGAAGGTGATGTGCTTTCAGTGAAATTGAATGACGGTACGACGCTGCAGGCTGATCAGGTGCTGTATGCGACAGGACGCGCGCCCAACGTGCAGAAACTCAATCTTGAGGCGGCCGGCGTGCAGGTTAATCACAACGGCGCCATTCAGATCGACGAAAACTACCGGACATCAGTGCCGTCCATTTATGCGTTGGGCGACGTGACCGACCGGATTCAGCTCACGCCGGTTGCACTGGGTGAAGCCATGGTGCTCGTGGATCATTTGTTCGGCAAAGGCGTGCGTCGCATGAGTTATGAATTTATTCCGACTGCAATTTTCACGCATCCAAACGTGGGTACGGTTGGCTATAGTGAAGATGAAGCGCGCCAGATGTATGGTGAGGTCACCATCTATCGTTCCGATTTCCGTCCTCTCAAGCATACGCTTAGCGGCAGCACTGCCAGGATGATGATGAAACTGATTGTTGATAAAAAATCGGACCGTGTGGTGGGCCTGCATATGGCGGGCGACGATGCCGGCGAAATCGTACAGGGCTTTGCTGTTGCGGTTCGAATGGGCGCCACCAAGGCCGATTTTGATGCGACTATTGGTATTCACCCCACCGCTGCCGAAGAGTTCGTGACCATGCGCGGATAACACATCTGCCATCGGACGTGATGGCTGAATGGC
>DATGQC010000372.1:0-21569 GCA_035304425.1 Advenella sp. | reverse complement strand
GTATTCAACAAATGGACCAGCGCGATCGTTGGTCCCAATGACGATGTTGCCATTCCTCGCGGTTCCAAAAAAACCGACTGGGAAGTCGAGCTGGGCGTGGTCATTGGCAAGGAAGCGCGTTATGTCAGCAAGGAAGAGGCGCTGTCGTACGTGGCGGGTTATTGCGTTATCAACGACGTCTCTGAGCGTGAATATCAAACAGAGCGTGGCGGTACATGGGATAAAGGCAAGGGTTGCGATACCTTTGGTCCTATCGGCCCGTGGCTGGTAACTGCAGACGAAGTACCCGATCCGCAGGCGCTGAACCTGTGGCTGGAAGTGGATGGCAAGCGCTATCAGGATGGCACGACCGCCAAAATGATTTTTGATGTGGCCACCATCATTTCGTATCTGAGCAATTTCATGAGCCTGCAGCCAGGCGATGTCATTTCCACCGGTACGCCGCCCGGCGTTGGCATGGGGGTCAAGCCGGAACCCGTTTACCTGAAGGCCGGCCAGACCATGCGTCTGGGCATTGAAGGTCTGGGTGAGCAGACACAGAAAGTGGTGCAGGCCTAAGGCCGGCACAGACGCGGCGCGAAGGAGGCGCCGCGTTGCTTGAGCCTGAATGTGGTTTGCGATATTCAGGTTGTTAACGAAGTCAGGCGTCCGACTACCGGTATAAGGAGAGGGCGGCGTCAGACAGCAGTACAGATGTATAAAAACAGAATCGTCCGTCGCGCAATCCGTGTGTACGGACACCACATCTCAGGAGTCCGGCTGCGCCGGGGTTGCCTGTAAACGGAGACAGACATGAACAAACGCAATATGCTCAAAGGGTTGCTGGGATTGACGTTGACAGTAGGCGCAGGCATGGCGCACGCCGCCTACCCAGAGCGCCCTATTACCATGATCGTGCCCTGGGGCGCCGGCGGCGGCACAGACGCCACTGCCCGCATGATCGCAACCCTGCTCGAAAAAGAACTGGACAACCCGGTCAATGTGGTCAATCGCACGGGCGGCAACGGCGTTGTGGGGCATATGGCCATCGCCAAGGCCAAGCCTGACGGTTACACGCTGGGCATGCTCACGGTGGAAATTGCCACCATGAAGCATTTGGGCCTGACCACCATTACGCCCGCCGACTACACCCCCCTGGCGCTGATGAACGAGGATCCGGCCGGTGTGACGGTAAGCGCCACCTCCGAATACAAAGACATGAAAGGGCTGATGGAGGCCATCAAAGCCAATCCCGGCAAGCTGAAAGCCTCCGGCACAGGACAGGGCGGCATCTGGCATATCGCCATTGCCGGCCTGGTGAATAAAGCGGGCCTGCCGCCCAACTCGGTTCCCTTCGTGCCTTCCAATGGTTCGGCACCGGCCATGCTTGAACTGGTGGCTGGCGGCATCGATATCGTGCCCACCTCCCTGCCTGAAGCGCGATCAATGATCGATGCCGGCAAGGCCAAGCCGCTGGCCATCATGTCCAAGGAGCGTTCACCCATGTACCCGGACGTGCCGACATTGAAGGAAACCACCGGCAATGACTGGACGGTGGGCGTATGGCGTGGCATTGCCGGCCCCAAAGGCTTGCCTGAGGATGTCACCGCCAAACTGGAAGCCGCGCTCAAGAAAGTCAACGAGAGCAAGGAATTCCGTGACTTCATGTCCAAACGCGGTTTTGGCGTGGCCTATGCCAGCGGCAAGGAATATGGCGATTACATGGCCAAGTCCACCGCTGATTTCGGCGAGGTCCTTAAAGCCATCGGGATGGCCAAATAAACTGATATGAACCGGGCAGTCGGCTCAGTGCGCCTGGCGCGCATTGAGCCGCACTGCCGACCCTGTGGAAACGTCCCATGAAGATCAGTGATACCCTTTCCGGCATTATCATCGGCATTTTTGCCATTATCGTTTTCGTAATGGCGCTGTCATTTCCCCCTACACCTGGCCAGGAATATGGCTCAGGGCTTTTCCCCCGCCTGATTGCCATCGGCTTGCTCATCTGTTCAGTGTGTCTGATCGTGCAAAGCAGACGGCGTCACGACAATCAGCAGTGGCTGGCCTGGCCCGGCCTGAATGCGGTCACTTTTTTGCGCTTCTGCATGATCCCGGCCGCGCTCATCTTCTATTTTCTAACGGCAGAATGGCTCGGATTTTTTATTTCAGCCGGCATCATTCTGATGATCTCGTTCCTGGTGTTTGGCGTCAAGCCCTTGCGCGGTCTGGCCCTGACCGTGATCAGCGTGCTGGTTATCCATTTCTCCTTCTACAACATTCTGCAAGTCCCGCTACCATGGGGATTGCTGGAAACTTTCGCGTGGTGACCCTATGTTCATGAGCAACTTTACTGCTGCACTGGGTCAGGTAACCGATCCGTTTGTGCTGGGCGTCATCCTGGTGGCGGCGGTTTTCGGTCTTTTCGTCGGCGCTATCCCTGGTCTGAGCGCCACCATGGCCGTGGCCCTGCTGGTGCCCGTGACCTTTTTCATGGATCCCGTACCCGCCATTGCCATGATGGTTACGTCGACCGCCATGGCCATTACTTCCGGCGACGTGCCCGGGTGCCTGTTGCGGATTCCGGGCACCCCGTCGTCGGCGGCGTATACGGACGAAGCCTACAACATGACCCGCAAGGGCCTGGCGGACCAGGCGCTGGGCGCCAGTATTGTGTTTTCTTTTGTGGGCGGTTTGTTTGGCACCCTTGTGCTCATCACCTGCGCGCCCATGCTGGCCAATTTCGCCTTGAATTTTTCTTCATATGAGTTTTTCTGGCTGGTCGTGCTGGGTCTGTCCTGCGCCATCGTTATCACGCCGGCCAGCCAGCTCAAGGGGTTCGTGTCCTTGCTGATCGGTTTGCTGCTCGCGTGCGTGGGCATGAATAATCCGGCGGCTTATCCACGTTTTACCTTTGGCAACGAAGACCTGATGAACGGCGTAACGCTGCTGCCGATGATGGTGGGCATGTTCGCCATTGCCGAAGTCCTGCGCTATGCGGTCAACTCACAGGACCGCATTGGCGAGGTCAAGGCGCAAATTGGTAATATCTTTACCGGTATGTGGACGCTGACCAAGAAATACCCGGCCTCCATTTTGCGCGGCAGCGTGCTGGGAACCATCGTGGGCGCATTGCCGGGTGCAGGTGCCGATATTGCTGCCTGGATGTCCTACGGCATTAGCAAGAAGTTTTCCAAAGAACCGGAGAAATTCGGCACAGGACACGTGGAAGGCATTGTCGAGGCTGGCGCTTCGAACAATTCGGCACTGGCCGGCGCCTGGATCCCGGCGCTGGTTTTCGGCATTCCGGGAGACTCCATTACCGCGATCGTGGTGGGTGTGCTGTACATGAAAAATCTGACACCGGGGCCCATGATTTTTACCAATAATGCCGTTGAAATGTACTCCATTTTCCTGGTATTCATTATTGCCAATGTCATGATGCTGCCGCTGGGGTATGCCCTGGTCAAGATTGCCAGAAAAGTGCTGCGGGTGCCGCGTTCCCTGCTGATGCCCATCATCCTGTTGTTCAGCATTGTGGGTACGTTTTCCATCAACAATAGTCCGTTTGATGTGATCATCATGATGCTCATGGGCCTGCTGGCCTACGTCATGGAAGAAAACGATTTTCCTATCGCACCGGCGGTGCTGGGCGTGGTGCTGGGCGGCATGCTCGAAGAAAACTTTATTTCGTCCATGATCAAGGCTAACGGCGATTTCTCTATGTTCTTCAGCCGGCCCATCGCCGCCATTCTGGGGGTGGTGGCCATCCTGATCTGGACCATTCCCATTATCAAACTGTTCTTCGGCAAAACCAGGCCGCCGGCCGGCGGCAATGAGGATCCGGCGACTAAACCAGGAATCACGACATGAACCAGACTGCCAACCCTGCTATGCAACAGGCCGACGAGCGCTATGACGCCGAGGCATTGCGCGAGTTTGCGCGGGCGCTGCTGGTTGCAGCAGGCGCCGCGGACGACATTGCACGCACTGTATCAGACGTGTTGCTTGACGGAGATCTGCTGGGGCATACCACGCACGGGCTGGCGCTGCTCAATCCCTACCTGCAGCAGATCGAACAGGGCAAGATGAGCACGCAAGGCAGCGCCGAGATTGTCTCTGACAAAGGCGCCTCGTTGCTGCTGGACGGGCGGCGTCTGCCCGGGCCTTGGCTGGTGAATCAGGCCATAGATATGCTGCTGCCGCGCGCGCGGCAATACGGCAACGCCACGGCAGTGATCCGCCACAGCCATCATATTGCCTGTCTGGCCAGTTATCTGCTGCGGGCGGTTCGTGAAAACATGTTGATTGTGCTCAGCTGCTCCGATCCGGCCGGCGCCAGTGTTGCGCCTTTTGGCGGCACCCGCGCTGTGTTCACACCCAATCCGATTGCGATTGGCATACCCTCGGCATCGCCGTTCCTGGTGGATATTTCCGCCTCAATTACCACAAACGGCATGAGCGGACGTCTGGCCAGGGAAGGCAGGCAATTCGAGGAAGAATGGCTGATTGACAGCGCCGGCAAGCCCACACGTGACCCTGCTGTACTGTCGCAAGAGCCGCCAGGAACCATCCTGCCACTGGGCGGCCTGTCGGTCGGACACAAGGGCTTTGGCCTGGCGTTGCTGATTGAAGCGCTGACCGGTGGCCTGGCCGGCCATGGCCGGGCCGACAACGTCCAGGGTTGGGGCGCGACCGTTTTTGTCAGTTTGTACGATCCCGAAGCATTTGGCGGCAACGACCAGTTTGTGCGCCAGATGGACTGGATTGCCGATGCCTGCCGCAACAACCCGCCCCGCGCGGGCTTCGATAACGTCCGCATGCCCGGAGATCGCGGCCTGGCGTTGTATGAGCAGCAGAAGAAAAACGGCGTGCGCTTGCATTCGTCCATCACGCCCCTGCTGCAGGAAGCTGCGCAAACCTATGGCATCAAGATGCCGGCCACACTTTAATTTACGACAAGGATAGAGAATGAGTCAGAACAGTTTACAGAACCGGGTCGCCGTCATTACCGGCGGCGCCCGTGGCATTGGCCTGGCTGCGGCGAAACGCATGCTGGCCTCGGGTGCGTCGGTGGCGCTGTGGGATCTGGATGCCGACCGACTGGCGCAATCGCGCCAGCAACTGGAGGCACTGGGCAAGGTGACGGCGCATGCATTGGATCTGACTGATCTGGCCGCGGTGGAAAACGCTGCACAAGAGACATTGCAGCAACATGGCAAGGTCGATATTTTGGTAAATAACGCCGGCATTACCGGCGGTAACGGGGTGACCTGGGAGCTGGACCCTGCCGTATGGCAGCAGGTGGTGCAGACCAACCTGATGGCCCCGTACTATACCTGCCGTGTGCTGGTGCCTGCCATGATTAAAAACGGCTATGGACGTATCGTGAATATCGCCTCGATCGCCGGCAAGGAAGGCAATCCGAATGCATCGCATTACAGCGCCTCAAAGGCCGGCCTGATCGGGCTGACCAAATCGCTGGGCAAGGAACTGGCCGAACGCAATATCCTGGTAAACGCCATTACCCCCGCTGCAGCGAAGACCGAAATTTTCGATTCGATGTCGCAGGAACATATTGACTATATGTTGTCCCGGATTCCCATGAAGCGGTTTCTTGCCGTGGATGAGGCCGCCTCCATGATCTGCTGGCTGGCCTCGGAAGAGTGTGCATTCAGCACAGGCGCGGTATTCGATCTGTCCGGCGGGCGGGCAACCTATTGACGACACCATAGCGTCACAAACCCGTGCGATTGTGTTTCATACATGGAATGCAATGCAGAAAAAATGATGCATGCGGCCAGAAGCCGCATGCCATCTGTAATAAAGGAGATATGTATGACGATACTGGAAAGTCCTGTTTTCCAATCGGTGGCAGCAATGACCAGGGCAGTGGAAAAGACACTGACCTATGTCCTGGGGTTTTGCGTCCTGCTGATGCTGCTGCTGGTGTTCGGCAACGTTGTCCTCAGGTATGGTTTTAACTCGGGTATCACCGTGTCCGAGGAAGTTGCCCGGCTGTCGTTTGTCTGGCTGATTTTCCTGGGGACGGTCATCGCGTTTCGAACCAAGCAGCACCTGGGCGTGAACATGCTGCTGGATCGTCTGCCGATCATCTTGCAGAAAGTCATTCATATTCTGCGCCAGCTCATCATCATGTGGGTTCTCTGGTTGCTGATGCAAGGCGGCTGGGACCAGATGGTAATCGGCGTGAATACGGCCTTGCCGGTTACCGGCTGGTCGCAGGCCCTGTTCAGCGGAATGGTGTGGTTCAGCGCGGTGGCCATGTTTGTCCTGGCCATCGGCGACATTGCCATTTCAATCATGACGCCGGCAGACCGCAGCTATCAGCACCGTTTCAGAACTGCAGTCGACACCGTCGATGATATGGAATAACGCGAGTAACAGGAAACCAATATGACCGTAACCATCTTTCTTTCCGTGCTGCTCGGCTTTATGGCATTTGGCATGCCAATCGCGTTTGCGCTGTTGCTCTCTGCCATCGGCCTGATGTTTTATCTGGATTTTTTTGATGTGCAGATCCTGGCCCAGAACATGCTGGCCGGCGCCGACAATTTCTCTTTGATGGCAGTTCCCCTGTTCATGCTGGCCGGCGAGGCCATGAATGCCGGCGGCATGTCGCGCCGCATGGTTGCGCTGGCCAGCTCCCTGGTCGGCCACGTGCACGGCGGGCTCGGTTATGTCGCCATTATGGCAAGTGTGCTGCTGGCTGCGCTTTCTGGTTCTGCCGTTGCTGATTCGGCGGCGCTGGCTGCCATGCTGGTGCCCATGTTGCGCAATCGTGGCTATGATCTGAAACAGTCCTGCGGGCTGATCGCTGCCGGCGGCATTATTGCACCCATTATTCCGCCCTCCATCTCGTTCATTATTTTCGGCGTAGCGACCAATATTTCAGTTACCAAACTGTTCATGGCCGGTATTGTGCCCGGGCTGCTGATGGGCCTCACGCTGGTCATGGTCTGGACCTTCGTGGCGCGTCGCTCTACCAGTTTCAAGCCGTTTCCAAAGGAACCCTGGTCTGTCAGGGCCAAGGCATTGCGTGATTCGGGCTGGGCGCTGGTGCTCCCGATCATCATTATCGGCGGCCTGCGCTTCGGCATTTTTACGCCGACCGAAGCGGCTGCAGTGGCGGCGGTTTACGCGCTGTTCGTGGGGATGGTGATCTATCGCGAGATCAAGCTGGGCGACTTGATGAAGCTGCTGGTCAATGCCGCTACCACCACCAGCGTGGTGATGTTCCTGGTGGCCGCAGCCCTGGTCACATCCTATATGATCACGCTGGCCGATCTGCCCAAGGAGCTGATTTCCCTATTGGGTCCGCTGGTCGACTCGCCCACGCTGCTGATGATTGTGCTGGTGATTCTGCTCACGCTGGTCGGCACCGCCATGGACCTGACACCGACGATATTGATTCTGGCGCCGGTACTCATGCCGGTGATCAAGGAAGCCGGGATTGATCCTACCTACTTCGGGGTGATCTTCATCATGGTCGGCTGCGCCGGCCTGCTGACGCCGCCCGTAGGAACCGTGCTGAATGTGGTTTGCGGCGTAGCCCGCATTCGCATGGAAGACATCATCAAGGGGGTATGGCCTTATGTGGCCGCCTATACCTTGCTGATTCTGTTGCTTGTGATTTTTCCGCAGATTGTCACGGTACCGATGAACTGGTTCTATTGATCTGCAACTATACCTATATCCTGGAGAGATGAAAATGAAGACATTGAGAAAGACAGTTGCGAGCCTGACAGCGGTAGCGTTGCTGGGCATGGGCTCGGCGGCCGTATGGGCCAAGGACATCAAGCCACGCATTATCCGCTTTGGCTATGGCCTGGCCGATGACAGTCCCACCGGCAAGGCGTCGGCGCACTTTGCAGAAGTCGTCAGCAAGCTGAGCGACGGCAAAATGAAGGTCAAGACTTTCGGCAACGGCGCCCTGGGCCCTGACGAACAGCTCATCAATTCTTTGATCAGTGGTTCCGGCGAAATCACATTTGTATCTACCGCCCCCATTGCCAGTCTGATTCCCGAGTTCGGGGTATTTGACCTGCCGTTTTTGTTTGACAATGAAAAGGTGGCGGACGCGGTGCTGGACGGCCCGGAAGGCAAGAAGTTGCTGGACAAACTGCCGGCCAAGGGCCTGATCGGACTGAACTACTGGGAAAACGGCTTTCGCAATATCACCAACTCCCGTCACGAGATATCCAAACTGGATGATATCAACGGCATTAAGCTGCGCGTGATGCAGAACCAGGTTGCATTGAGCGTGTTCAAGGGATTGGGCGCCAATGCGATTCCCATGCCGTTTACGGAATTGTTTACGGCGCTGGAAACCAAGACGGTAGATGGCCAGGAGAACCCGCTGTCCACGATCCAGACCAGCAAATTCTATGAGGTCCAACCCTATCTGACATTGTCCAACCACGTGTATACGCCATTCGTATTCCTGGCATCCAAGAAATGGTTTGACCAGCTTTCCCAGGATGAAAAGGATGTCATTGTGCAGGCTGCCAAAGACAGCCAGGCATTCCAGCGCAAAGCCAGCCGCCAGGGCAATGAAGACGCGCTCAAATACCTGAAAGAGCATGACGTGAAGGTGGCTGAATTTTCTACCGAGGAAAAAGAGAAAATTCGCGAGAAAGTGGCGCCGATTGTGGAAAGCCTGAAGGCCAAGATCGGCAAGGAAACCGTCGAAGGCGTGCTGGAAGCTGCTAAAAAGGCTTCTGGCGCCTGAGTATTATTACAATTGAAATAGAAGGAACCCGTTATGTCTATGTCAGAAAAAACGCCTTTGCGCAGCCGCCGGTGGTTTGACAACCCGGCCAATCCAGGCATGACCGCCCTGTATATCGAACGCTATATGAATTACGGTATCACCAGGGAAGAGTTGCAGTCGGGCAAGCCGATTATCGGCATTGCCCAAACGGGTTCCGATCTGTCTCCGTGTAACCGCCATCATCTGGAGCTGGCTAAACGGGTACGTGATGGCATTCGCGATATGGGCGGAATTCCGCTGGAGTTTCCGGTTCATCCGATACAGGAAACCGGCAAGCGCCCGACGGCGGCCCTCGATCGCAATCTGGCCTATCTGGGTCTGGTCGAAATCCTGCATGGCTACCCGCTGGATGGCGTGGTGCTGACCACCGGCTGCGATAAAACCACGCCCGCATGCCTGATGGCGGCAGCCACCGTCAATATTCCCGCCATTGTGCTCTCGGGCGGCCCCATGCTGGATGGCTGGTGGAAAGGCAAGCTGGCCGGCTCCGGCACCGTTGTCTGGGATGCGCGCAAGCGCTTGTCCGCGGGCGAGATCGGCTACGACGAATTCATGAACAATGTGGCCTCGTCTGCTCCGTCGGTCGGTCACTGTAATACCATGGGCACGGCGCTGTCCATGAACTCCCTGGCCGAAGCGCTGGGCATGTCGCTGCCCGGCTGCGCCGCCATTCCCGGACCGCATCGCGAACGCGGCTGGATGGCCTATGAAACGGGTCGTCGTATTGTCGATATGGTTCGCGAAAATCTGCGCCCGTCCGATATCATGACCCAAGCCGCTTTTGAAAATGCGGTGGTTGCAGCTGCGGCGCTGGGCGGTTCCTCCAATTGTCCGATTCATATGGTGGCCATTGCCCGCCATATGGGCGTTGCTCACACGCTGGCAGACTGGCAGCGCCTGGGGCCGGATATTCCCTTGCTGGTAGACTGCCAGCCTGCGGGGCGCTTCCTTGGGGAGGCGTTCCACCGAGCCGGGGGCGTGCCGGCCGTCATGAAGGAACTGCTGGACGCCGGTAAAGTGGATGGCGCAGCCATGACTGTAACCGGCAAAACGCTGGCCGAGAACCTGGCGACCGTGCCGGCCCCGGATCGGGAGGTGATTCGCGCCTACGACACGCCGCTGAAGCAAGCGGCCGGCTACGTTGTGCTTACCGGCAATCTGTTTGATAATGCAGTGATCAAGACCAGCGTGATCGATGATAAATTCAGGGCCCGGTTCCTGTCTGACCCGGCGCACCCGAACGTAATGGACCTGAAGGCGGTGGTTTTTGAAGGACCCGAGGATTATCACGATCGTATTGAAGATCCGGCGCTGGGCATTGACGATAAATCCATCCTGGTGATTCGCAATAGCGGGCCGGTCGGCTATCCGGGCGGTGCAGAAGTGGTTAATATGCAGCCCCCCGCCTATCTGCTCAACAAGGGAATAGATACGCTGCCCACCATGGGCGATGGCCGCCAGAGCGGTACCTCGGCCAGTCCGTCCATTCTGAACGTCTCGCCCGAGTCGGTGGTGGGTGGCGGGCTTGCCTTGCTGCGTACCGGCGATATCGTTCGGGTTGATCTGAACGCCTGTCGTGTAGATGTGCTGCTTTCCGATGATGAGCTGCAGGCGCGGCGCGATGCCTGGGTTAAACCGGAACTGTTGAACATGACGCCGTGGGAAGAAATCTATCGCGGCATGGTCGGACAGCAGGGCGATGGCGCATGTCTGGAAGCGGCGACGGCTTATGTGGATATTATCCAGACGCGGGGCGAATCGCGCGATAATCATTAATGCCGGTTGTCGTGACTATTGGTTTGCTGTTTCGTCTGCGTTATTGGCAACGAAATGGCGAGCCGGTGGCGGCCAAATCGCAAACCAATGACAGCGGTACTGTATAGCCAGGTCCATGCGAACGCCAGCCGCATGGCGTTGCTGTGCCGCTACCGGCAGGCATGAATCATGTCTGTCATTTTTTCATTTATTATTGACGCCTTGCATGTGTCATACGCCATATTCAACAGCAGGGCAGCGAGCATACTATGACAGTTCTGGACAAGAAAGCCATTCGTACCCTTCCCGAAGCCGCCATTGCCGCGTTCCGTGAGCGCTTCGGCGAGCGTTTTATTACTTCCATGGCCGTGCGAGAGCACCACGGTACCGACGAGTCTCCGTATCCGGTGTGTCCGCCCGAAGCCGTCATTTTTCCGCGCGACACCGACGAAGTGGTCGACGCTGTCAGGATCTGCAACCAGTATAAAGTACCGGTCATCCCTTTCGGCATCGGTTCATCGCTGGAAGGGCACGTGTTGCCTATTGAAGGCGGCGTCACGCTGGACTTTACCGAGATGAACAAAGTGCTGGCCATCAATGCTGAAGACTTCACCGTGACCGTGCAGCCGGGCGTCATCCGTACCCAGCTCAATGACGAGATCCGCCACACGGGCCTGTTTTTTCCGATAGATCCGGGGGCGCATGCCTCTATCGGTGGCATGACCAGCACCCGTGCCTCGGGCACCAATGCCGTACGCTACGGCACCATGCGGGAGAACGTGGTCTCCATGAAAGTGGTGACGGCCACCGGCAAGGTAATTCGCACCAGCAGCCGGGCCCGCAAGTCTTCATCGGGCTATGACCTGACCCGCCTGTTCGTCGGCAGCGAAGGCACATTGGGCATTATTGTCGAAGTGACCGTGCGTGTGTATCCGCAACCCGAGGCGGTGACGGCGGCCATTTGCAATTTCCCCACGCTGGAGTCTGCTGTGCAGTCGGTGATCGAAATCATGCAGTCGGGCGTAGCCATTGCCCGGGTCGAGTTCATGGATACACGGGCGGTCAAGGCAGTCAATGCTTACAGCAAGCTCACGCTCAAGGAAACACCGCTATTGCTGTTTGAATTCCATGGCAGCGAGACCGGCGTGCGCGAGCAGGCCGAGATTGTGCAGGAAATCGCCAAGGATAACGGCGGTATGGACTTTGAGTGGGCCGAAAAGCCGGAAGACCGCAAGCGCTTGTGGACGGCCCGTCATAACTCGCATTATTCCGGCCTGCAATTGCGTCCGGGTTCGCGTTCAGTCGCGACCGACGTCTGCGTGCCGATTTCGCGGCTTGCCGAGTGTGTCAGCGAAACTGCACAGGAACTCGAAGGCATGCCCTTTCCGTACACCATTGTCGGCCACGTGGGCGATGGCAACTTTCATGTGCAGATGCTCATCGATCCTGACAGCCGCGAAGAATGGGATATGTCCGAAGGCATCAATCGCCGGCTGGTATCGCGCGCCATTCGTATGGACGGGACCTGCTCGGGCGAGCACGGCGTGGGTATTCATAAAATGGAATTCCTGAAAGAAGAGCACGGCGAGGATGCATTGCACCTGATGCGGTTGATCAAGCATGCCTATGATCCGAATAATATTTTCAATCCGGGTAAACTGGTTTCCTGGGACGCGTAAAGCACAATTGAACTCACGGCGGGGCGGTTGCTGCCCATGGCCGGCTCAAGCCCGCTCTTCTGGTGCAGCGGCGCCACAGGCAGCGCATCTGCGCCAGGCGAGATTAATCACAAAGGACATATTGTCGTGGATACACTTGCCATTCTCAAACGGGGTCCGGTCATGCCGGTCATGGTCATCCAGTCGGTCGATGAAGCCCTGCAGGTCACCCGGGCGCTGCTGGATGGCGGCATTAACACATTTGAAATCACACTACGCACGTCCGCCGCGCTCGATGGCGTGCGCGAGCTGGTTAACGCCTTTCCGCAAGCATTGATCGGCGTAGGTACAGTACGGGACGCCAGCCAGTTGGACGCGGCGTTGCAGGCAGGCGCACGCTTTGCGGTGTCGCCAGGCCTGCCTGCGGCACTGCTACCGGCCCTGGCCGCCAATCGGGTGCCTTTTTTACCTGGCGTGGCCACACCGACCGAGGCCATGAATGCCTTTGATGCGGGTTTCGCTGCTCAAAAGCTATTTCCGGCAGAGGCCGTAGGCGGTGTGCCGTTACTCAAGTCGCTGTACAGCCCCTTGCCCGATATCGTCTTTTGCCCGACAGGCGGAATTCATGCGACAAATGCGGCCGCTTATCTGGCGCTGCCCAATGTCGCCTGCGTAGGGGGCTCCTGGCTGGCGCCCGTAGACCTGGTGCAGGCAGGCAACTGGCAAGCGATTACGGCGCTGGCCGCCACCGCTGCGGCGCAGGCGCGCCAGGCCTGACGCCGGCTGCCGGCAGGATGGCCAGTCGGCCAATCCGCCGCTCATGCACTCTGCCGCTCAACGGTCGCGGGGCCCTGGTTCTCGTTGCTGACGCTCGTTATCTTGCCGATCATCCGCAGCCAGCCCGGCGCGTGGTTGCCCTTTTATCGTCCCCGCGCTCCTCAAATCCCAGGCGTGTATCGACAAATTGCCGCCGCCCGTCACGTTCTGCGGCTGTGCGCGTGCTTCCTGAATTATCATTAGACTGAAACAGGTCGTGCTGCGATCATCCCGCAGCACAGCCACGGATCACACACAACAATATGGACGAGGCAGCATGAGCACAATTTCACTTTCTTCCCTGACCACCCTGGCGCAGGATACCCTGGCCGCCGCCGGCGCCAATCCGGTGATGGCGAAGACCACCGCCAAAGCATTGGTCTTTGCAGACGCGCACGGCATTGCCACGCATGGCGTATCGCGCGTGCCCAGTTACGCGCTGCATCTGTCGTCAGGGCGGGCCGATGGGGCGGCGGAACCGGAAATTGTGCAGGAAAAAGCATCGGCGTTGCTGGTTGATGCGCGCACCGGACTGGCTTTTCCGGCCTGCGAACTGGCCATCACGACGGCGATAGAAAAGGCCAGGCAGACCGGTATTTGCATTGCCGGCGTGACCAATAGTCATCATTTCGGCATGGCGGCCTATCATCTGGAACCAGTGGCCCATGCCGGACTGATCGGGCTGGCTTTCAGCAACTCGCCCTCGGCCATCACGGCGTGGGGCGGCAAGCGGCCATTGTTTGGAACCAATCCGATTGCCGCGGCCTTTCCTCGCGAACAGGCCGAGCCGGTGGTGATCGACTTGTCTTTGTCGCAGGTAGCCAGGGGTAAGGTCATTCTTGCCGCGCGCGACAATAAGCCCATTCCCGATGGCTGGGCGCTCGATAGCGAGGGCCGGCCCACCAATGATGCCAAGGAGGCGCTCAAAGGCAGTATGCAGGCCGCTGGGGGCGTCAAAGGATCCATGCTGGCCCTGATGGTCGAGTTGCTCTGCGTTGCGCTTACCGGCGCCCATTTTGGCTATGAGGCTGATCCGCTTTATGATGACACTGGCAACGAACCCAGGCTGGGCCAGGTATTTATCCTGATCGACCCGCAGGCCCTGGCCGGCCAGCAGACCTATTTCAATCGTCTTGAAGACCTGATCGCCGCCATGCTGGAAGATGACGGCGTTCGCCTGCCTGGCGCACGCCGTCAGGATTTGGCCAATACGGCGCAGGAAGAGGGCATTACGGTGCCAGACAGCCTGCTGGCGCAAATGGGGCATCAGTAATGCTCAAGTTTGCTGCAAATCTGTCCATGCTGTACACCGAGGTGCCCTTCCTGGAGCGCTACGCCCAGGCGGCGCAGGACGGCTTCAAAGGCGTCGAGTGTTTGTTTCCTTATGATGAAGCGGCCGATGCGATTAGCCGGCGACTGCAGGATCATGATTTGCAGCAGGTGCTGATCAATGCGCCGCCGGGCGTTGCCGCCGCCGGTGAAAAAGGACTTGCCTGCCTGCCGGGTCGCCAGGCCGAATGCCTGGATGGCGTGAAAAAAGCCATTGATTATGCATTGATTCTGGGGGTGCCGCGCATTCATGTGATGGCGGGAATCGTGAGCGATCAGGCCGCCTTCGCGGCTGCACACGAGCAGTATCTGGACACCCTGGCCAAAGCGGCCACGCTGCTGCAGGGCGCCGGCCTGGATCTGATGATCGAACCCATCAATCCGATCGATATGCCCGGTTATTTTCTGTCCGGCCAGGCGCAGGCGCGCGACGTGCTGGCACAGGTCAACATGGATAACCTGCGCATTCAAATGGATCTTTATCACTGTCAGCGCACCGAAGGCGATGTGACTCGTCATATTGGGCAATCGCTTGGCGCCGGGCTGGTCGGTCATATGCAGATTGCCGGCGCGCCTGACCGGCATGAGCCCGATAGCGGAGAATTGAATTATTCGTATGTGTTCAGGCAGCTTGAAGCCCTGGGCTACGAGGGCTGGATCGGCTGCGAATACCGGCCGGCCCGCGGTACCCGTGACGGGCTTGGCTGGTTGCAGCGCTACTGGGCGTCAGCCGCAGCGGCGACACAGGCAGTTTGAGCCTGACATATACAATGCACAGAAAGGACACGGAATGAGTAAAACCAAACTGATTACCCTGCGTGCCGACCAGGCCGAACTGATTGTGGCGCCTCATATCGGGGGCGCGATTTGCGGATACCGGCATCGTATTGACGATGTGCTCTGCCCCTGGTTGCGCGACGCTTCTGCTCAGGCGATCGATGAAGGCCTGGTCTCCGAGATGTCCAGCTTTCCGCTGCTGCCCTGGTTTGGACGGCTGCGCAACGGCACCTTTGAGTTCGAAGGTCAGCGCGTGACCTACCCTTCGGCCAAGCCCGACTCGCCGCACAGCATCCATGGTATCGTGCGCAACAAGCCCTGGACCGTGCAATCACAGCAGGAAAACGAACTGCTCATACGCTATACGCACGCACCGGATGCCTGGCCCTACGCCTTTGTCGCCGAGCAGCGTTTCGTACTGGAGCCGCTACGACTGAAGGTGCACCTGACGGTGACCAATACCGGTCACCGCGTCATGCCGGTGGGCATGGGACATCATCCCTATTTCGTGCGTCATTCCAATACGACGCTGACCGCTGGCGTGGGCCATGCCTGGATCAGCGACGAGGAAGTCATGCCGCTGAATCTGGCCATGCATCCGGATACCGAAGCGCTCAAACACGGTATTGCGATCGACCGGCATGTGTTCGATCATCCCTTCACGGCCTGGGATCACGTAGCGGACATTCACTGGCCCGATGAGCGCAGGACATTGCGCATGACGGCGACGCAGCCGCTGGATTTCCTGGTGATCTACAGCCCGCCGGGTAAAGACTGGTTCTGCGCCGAGCCGGTCAGCAACACCTCCGATGCATTTAACCTGAACGCAACCTATGATCCGACTCAGGTGGGCGGACAGCCGCTGGAACCCGGACAAACGCTCACCTCGGTGATGACATTCGATGTGGCATTCAGTGACTGATGCCGGTCAATGCGGGTCGCACCTGCGTGCTTGCGGGTTGTCCGATGTGCTCACAGAGGTCCCGCCTGCACCCATGGCAGCATTGGCGCCATTGGCAATGGGTCGCTGCAAAGCGCGCAAGGCCATCACCGCAATCACATTTTACCTGTCTGCCAGTCGTGTTGCAGCACGCCCGTACAGGCAAAAAAAACCTGTGAGGACCAGGCTTCACAGGCGTAAATCCGGTGGATAACAGCCACCGGCCTTAAGAATCAATACTCAGTTGATGCTGATGTTTTCTGCTTTCAGAATAGGGCCCCATTTGGCTACTTCGGCGGCCAGCCATTTTTGCAGCGACTCGGGCGTCTGACGCTCTTCGCTGACGATCTGCGCGCCCAGTTGGTCCATCCGCTGCACAAACGCGGGCGCTTTAAGGGCTGCCTTCAAGGACTCGTTCAGTTTTTCCACCGCCTGTCCGGGTGTGCCTTTGGGCGCGTACAGGCCGTGCCACACTTTGACGTCAAACCCCTTGAGGCCCTGTTCGGACAATGTCGGTGCATCGGGTAACTGCTTGATCCGCTCCGGCGTGGTCACACCGTAAAATTTCAGGTCTTTCGCCTTGATATGCGGCAGGGTTTGCGTGGTCTGGTCACACAGCACATCAACCTGCTTGCCCATTAACGCGGTCATGGCAGGGCCGGTGCCCTGGAACGGGACCGTTGTCATTTTCACGCCCATGGCCTGTTGCAGCAGCGAACCACATAGCTGGGATACGGCGCCCGGACCGGCATTGGCCAGATTGATCTTGTCGCCGTTGGCTTTGGCGTAATCGACAAATTCCTTGAAACTGTCCGGCGGCAGATCAGCGCGCGCCATCAGTGTCATGGGGACATCCACTACTTCGCCGATATATTCAAAACTTTTGAGCGGATCGTAGCGCAATTTGCTATACATCGCCGGCGCTGTCGCCATGCCTGTGTGGTGCAGGAAGATCGTGTGACCGTCCGGCTTGGCGGCAGCGACGTAGCCCGCAGCCAGTGTGCCGCCGGCGCCGGTCTTGTTTTCCACGACCACGGTCTGCTTGAGCACCTTGCCCATTTCATTGGCAAGAGAGCGAGCGACGACATCGGTCGGGCCGCCGGCGGCAAACGGCACGATCAATGAAATCGGACGTTGGGGAAAATCGGCAGCGACGGCCAGGGCGGGGGTAACCAGCAGGGCCATCGTGGCGGCAAGGCTCAGGGGTGTCAGTTTCATATGAGTGTCTCCGTATGGGGCGTTGGCGCACATTGGGGCACGCGCATCAGTCAGCCGCGTAGTATGTCGGCAAACGCCCTTGACGGCTATCGTTAAATTCGAAAGGCAGGCTTTTTCATTTTGATAACCCTTTATGACACCCCGCCGATAACGGGCACACAGCCAATCGGCCCTTGTCATGCCTCTGCCTCGCGGGTCGGCGAGGAACAAATCGTTACACGGCGGTGCGACGCCGCTGCTGCGTTGCCCCGGCCGGCGCAAAAAAAACGATTTGCATGTCCGTTGTTCCTGCTTTATACTTAGTGCAACCATATGGTTGCACATAAACCGGAGGAACACATGTCTTCAAACCAGATTGAAAAAAGCGTCATGCTCGCTGCGCCCGTTTCCCGGGTGTGGCGCGCCCTGACCGATGCGCAGGAGTTCGGGCAGTGGTTCGGGGTCGCGCTTGAAGGGCCCTTTGTCGAGGCTGCCACGGTGCGGGGCAAATTTATTGGTCCATTGGACGAGGCCGTGATCCGGCAATACCAGCGCCAGGCCGGTCTCACGCCAGCGCCGGTCAATCTGCCGCAAACGTCTACGACGTTTTGCACAGTGCAGGCGATTGAACCGGAGCGATATTTCAGTTTTCGCTGGATTCCTTTCGGTATCGATGCCGAAGCGGATCCTCATAACGAACCGACCACCCTGGTCGAGTTCCGCCTGGCATCTGTTGCAGACGGCACGCACCTGACAATCACCGAATCCGGCTTCGACAACGTACCGGCGCATCGTCGTGCACGCGCCTTTCTCATGAACACGGGCGGCTGGGAAGCCCAGATGCGGAATGTGAAGGAATATGTCGAGCGTGGTTGAACAGGCGGTTGCCGATGGCCCGCACATCGCAGAAGTGTTCGCTGCGCTGGGTGACGGCACCCGGCTTGCGCTGGTGCAGCGGCTGGTTGAACAGGGCGCGCAATCGGCCACGCGCCTGTCGGCAAACGCGCACATTACGCGCCAGGCCATCATCAAGCATTTGCACGTGCTCGAAGGCGCCGGGCTGGTGCAGCACCGGAAGAAAGGTCGCGAAGTACTTTATACGCTGGAGCCACAACGACTGGAAGAAGCACAAGCCTTTCTGCACGGTATTGCGGCAGGCTGGGATCGCGCAATTGAGCGTCTGCGCCGCATGGTCGAGGATGATCTATAAAAGCGGCTATCTGATGTGCGTGGCCGACAGGTCTTATACATGGCGGCGCGCGATCCGTGCTGGTGGGTGACGCACGCCGCATCCACGCCATATCCACGCCATATTCGAGCCATATTCGAGCCATATTCGAGCCATATTCGAGCCGCATCCAATATGACAAATGAAATAATCGACGGCCATCGATTCCCATGCTGTCAATTCGCTTGCCATTGCCGGAAACGGCCTGCCGGGCAACAAGGGTTGCGTGCGTAAACCGGAACAGAAGCCGTGTCCCGGGCGGTATCCTGATTCAGAGCGCCAACAATTGTCGCCTATGCGACAGACTATGTTTCTAAAATGGTTTTTTTTTATCCAATCGTCTCTGAATCTGCTGTGTTTTGTCATCAAATATTGCCGTCGACGATTCACCTATGGTTAGCACTAATAGCAAATTGACGTGTTCGTAAGCATACTGTCTGCTACAAATGGCAGCGGGTGAACGACCTGCTTTCTTGCGGGTTTCACAAGACAAGAATATGACAGATCTAATATTAGAGACAAAGAAACTGACCAAGGAATTCCTGGGGTTTGTGGCGGTAAATGCTGTTGATCTACAGGTGGAAAGAGGGTCCATCCATGCGCTTATCGGCCCTAATGGCGCGGGCAAAACAACCTGCTTCAACCTGCTGACAAAATTTATCACACCGACATCGGGCGAGATTTTTTTCAACGGCCAGAATATTACATCTGCAAAGCCTGCGCAGATTGCGCGCAAGGGAATCATCCGTTCCTTCCAGATTTCCGCCGTGTTTCCGAATATGACGGTACTTGAAAATGTACGCATCGGGCTGCAGCGCGAAGAAGGCACCTCATTTCATTTCTGGAAAAGCGATACCTCGCTGGACAAGCTCAATGACCGGGCCCGTGCGCTGCTGGCAGAAGTCGATCTGCTGGAGTTCCAGGATCATATTACGTCGAGCCTGCCCTACGGCCGCAAGCGTGCGCTGGAGATCGCCACCACCCTGGCGATGGAGCCCGAATTGATGCTGCTGGATGAACCCACGCAGGGGATGGGACATGAAGATGTGGATCGCGTCACGCAATTGATCAAGAAAGTCAGTGCCGGACGCACCATTCTGATGGTCGAGCACAATATGAATGTCATCTCCTCTATTGCCGACCGCATTACCGTGCTGGCGCGCGGAACCGTGCTGGCCGAAGGCGATTATGCCACGGTCTCAACCAATCCTGCCGTCATGGAAGCTTATATGGGCACTGCCGACGCAGCGTTGCAGGGAGCGCACGCATGAGCGCCCTTGCCCTTGAAATAAAAGACCTGCACGCGTGGTATGGCGAATCGCATATTCTGCACGGCGTCAACATGACGGTGCCTAAAGGCAGTGTCGTGACCCTGCTGGGCCGTAACGGCGCCGGCCGCACCACGACCATGCGCGCCATGCTGGGCCTGACCGGTAGCCGTAAGGGGTCGGTGCGCATACATGGCGAGCAGGCCATCAATCTGCCGACTCACCGCATCGCCCATCTGGGGGTTGGATATTGCCCTGAAGAGCGGGGTATTTTCGCCAGCCTGAGCTGCGAGGAAAACCTGTTGTTGCCGCCGCCGCTGAAAAACGACAAGGCGACAGCCAATGCCATGTCGCTGGATGAAATCTACGCCATGTTTCCGAATCTGAAGGAACGTCGTAACTCACCCGGCACGCGGCTCTCGGGAGGAGAACAGCAAATGCTGGCTGTAGCGCGCATCCTGCGCACCGGCGCCGACATTCTGTTGCTGGACGAAATTTCCGAAGGGCTGGCTCCGGTCATTGTGCAGGCGCTGGCCCGCATGATCACCACGCTCAAGCAAAAAGGGCTGACCATTGTCATGGTTGAACAGAATTTTCATTTTGCCGCGCCCCTGGCGGATCATTTCTATGTCATGGAGCACGGTGAAATCGTAGAAGCTTTTCCGGCTGCACAACTGACTGTAAAACAGGATACGTTGAACGAGCTGCTTGGCGTTTAGCGTTTCAATTAACAACAAATAAATATCTATTGGAGAGTAACGATGAGACTCACAAAAACACTTTGTGCGCTTGCTCTGGCTTCGCTGGGCACCCAGGCCATGGCAGCGGGCATTTCCGATGACGTCATCCGAATTGGGTTCATTACCGACATGTCGGGCGTCTATTCCGATATCGACGGCAAGGCTGGTGTGGAAGCCATCAAGATGGCCATTGAAGACGCGGGCGGCGCGATCGACGGCAAGAAAATCGAATTGCTCAGCGCCGATCACCAGAACAAGGCCGACGTGGCGTCGGCCCGGGTCCGGCAATGGATTGACCAGAACAAGGTGGACATGATTGTCGGTGGCACCAATTCGGCCACCGCGCTGGCCTCGGCGGCCGTTGCGGCCGGCAAGAAAGTGCCCTACATTGCTATCGGCCCCGGCACCACGGCGCTGACCAATGCCAACTGTACCCCATACACCATTCACTATGCCTACAACACCAAGGCGCTGGCCAATGTAACCGGCGGCGCCGTGGTCAAGCAGGGCGGCACCAAATGGTTCTTCCTGACGGCCGATTACGCTTTCGGTCACGCGCTTGAAGCCGACACCACCGCAGTCGTCAAGGCGAACAAGGGTGAAGTCGTGGGTTCGGTCAAAGTGCCGCTTGGCACCACAGACTTCTCTTCCTATATGCTGCAGGCCCAGTCTTCCGGCGCGCAGATCATGGGTCTGGCCAATGCCGGCGGCGACTTCATCAACTCCATGAAAGCCGGCAGTGAATTCGGCGTTTTTCCCGCTATCAAGCCGGCCGGACTGCTCGTGTTCATTAACGACGTTCACTCGCTGGGCCTGAAAACCACGCAGGGCCTGTACCTGACCTCGTCCTGGTATTGGGATCAGGACGATGAATCGCGCGCCTGGTCCAAGAAATTCGAAGACCGGGTCAAACGCAAGCCTTCTTTCCTGCAGGCAGGCGACTATGCAGCGGTGGGTACGTATCTGAAAGCCGTAGCGGAAACCAAGACCGATAACGGCGATGAAATCATCAAATGGTTCAAGTCCAACAAGATCAACAACATGTTCATGAAAAACGGCGTGACCCGCAAGGACGGCCTGGTGGTGCATGA
>DATGQC010000371.1:0-4222 GCA_035304425.1 Advenella sp. | reverse complement strand
GTCGGCCCGATGTCATGCATATCAATGGCCACGGTCGCCGGTGATTCAGGATGATTCACGGTAAAGCCGGTAACCAGCAATTGGGTGTAGGAAAACATATTCTGGCCGATCCAGGCCGGCGGCAGATAGGCCAGCACCTCTTCCCTGTCGGTCAGATTTTCCAACGCCTGGATTACCCGTGCCCGATCGATCAGGGCGGCATGCGTCAGCACCACGCCCTTGGGCTTGCCTGTGGTGCCCGAGGTATAAAACATGGCGGCCGTGTCATCGGGTTGAACGCGGTTTACCGCATCGGCATAGGCATCAGGCGCGCCTGCTGCATACTGGTCGCCCAGTTGCTGCAGCGCTTCCCAGGACAGCAGTTGCGGATCTTTGTAATGGCGCAGCCCGCGCGGGTCGTCATAAACAATATGAGCAAGCGTGGGCACCTGCTCACGCACCTCGAACATCTTGTCGACCTGCTCCTGGTTTTCCGCCACGACAATCCGTACGCTCGCGTCCTGCAGCACATAAACCATCTCCTGCGCAACGGCGTCCTGGTACATGGGAACAGGAATCGCGCCAACGGCCTGCGCAGCCATCATTGCCATATACAGCCGAGGCCGGTTCTCCCCCACGACCGCAATATGTTCGCCGGGCTGCACGCCAAATTGCAGATAGCCATTGGCAACGCGCTGCACCTGCGCAGCAACCTGCGCCCAGGTATAGGTTTGCCAGATGCCCAGGTCTTTTTCCCTGAGCGCCGGCCGGTTTGGGCGCACAGCTGCATGGTGCAGGAGCAGCGCCGGAAAGGTCTGCGGCGTGGCGGCGCTCGTGCTGTTTACTTGTTGCGGCATGTTGTCTCCTTGCCTGTGTCTTCGGGCTTTGATTTATTTGTTCTGCCCGTCCTGGTCCGGATATCCCGTATTGCCGAAAAGCCCCGGAAACTTTATGTGTTGCTAAGTTAACGGTTTGATTGTAAGCTAACTGTCGCCATCACGACATTCTATGATTTTCTAGGGTAAGTCCTATGTCCTCTTTTTCCCCAGAAGCCGCGCAGTGGTTCAATCTGCTTGCACCCGAGCACCAGCGACGCGTACTGCAGGATGTAACCGTTGTCCATTACGGAAACGGCGCGCTGATTGCGCGCAAGGGCGAGACCGCCGATCACTGGATCGGCGTCATGGACGGCCTGATCCGAATTTCAGTTGGGAATGCCGATGGCAAGGTGGCCTCCCTTACCGGCATTCCGGTCGGCGGCTGGCTGGGTGAAGGCAGCATCCTGAAGAAAGAATGCCGCAAGTACGATGTCGTGGCACTACGCGACTCCTACGTGGCCAGACTGCCTTCCCGCACCTTCGAATGGCTGCTGGACAATAGTATTCCGTTTAACCGCTATCTGCTGGATATGCTGAACGAGCGTGTCGGCCAGTTCATCGGTCGCGCCGAACATGACCGGTTGCTCAACGCCGATGCTCGCGTTGCGCGCTGCCTGGCAGAACTGTTCAATCCCCTGCTGTACCCCGGTCTGAAGCAGCGGCTGGCCATCACGCAAGAGGAAATGGGTTACCTGGCCCGCGTCTCGCGCCAGCGCGCCAACCAGGCGCTCAAGAAACTGGAAAATGAAAAATTATTGCAAGTGGAATATGGCGCCGTATCCATCCTTGATCTGGACGGGCTGCGTCGCTACGGCGCGTGATTGCCGTACCGTAAGCGGTATAACCTGGTGACAGCAGCCTGCTATTGCTGTATTGATAGTCAATGCATCATATCGGGGCTGGGTCGTACACATCCGGCTTTCCTGCAGAACCGGTCACACCCGTTTCAGGCCAGCTGGTCAAGACAGGGATTGAACCCGCCTGGCGGCAAACGCGCCTTACCGTACGGGAGGACGCTTGCCGAACAACGCAGATCCAATACGCAACTGCGTTGATCCCTCCTGTATCGCCAGCTCAAAATCGGCGCTCATGCCCATGGAGAGCACCGGCAATGCGCAGCCCAGCTCATCCTGACATTGGTCACGCAATTGACGCACCCGTTCAAAACAGCGCCTGATGCGTTCCTGCACATCGGTGTTTTCCGCCACGGTCATGAAGCCCTGCACATTCAGGGTGTCATAGTCGCGAATGGTTTTCAGAAAGTGCGGCACCTGCTCGGGCGCCATGCCGGTTTTGCTTTCTTCATCGCTGGACTTGACCTGCACCAGCACATCCAGCCGCCGGCCGGCCTGTTGCAGCCGCTTGTCCAGGGCCTGCGCCAGTTCCAGCCGGTCCAGCGATTGCAATTGGCTGGCATAGCGCACCACTTCCTTAACCTTGTTGGTCTGCAGGTAGCCGATGACAACCCATTCGATGGATGAATCATTCAATGCCAGCGCCTTTTCCTTCATTTCCTGAACCCGGTTCTCGGCAAACCGGCGCTGGCCCAGCGCCATGGCCTGGCGCACCACCTCATGACCGAACGTTTTGGAGACCGGTAAAACGCTGACCTGCCGCGGATCCCTGCCGCTGCGTTCACATGCCAGACGCACCTGTTCATTGACTGTGGCGAACTGCTCTGCCAGACTCATTCTGTCTCCCCCTCTTGCGGCAGCCTGCATCAGACTGCCTCGCTGGCGTTCATGTCGGCGCTGGCGTCAGTGACTGTTGCCGCATCGGAACGCAATTTGCTGAAAGCCCGCATCACATGCTGTGGCGTGAGCAAAATCCGCCAGTAACGGTCACGCAGCCGTCCCCCTGGAATAAACCAAGGCGCAACGATCCGCGAGATGCTCCAGGCCGGCCGCCACGCCCGGGTACGTTTCATGCGACCGGTCAGCGTCAGCACCGGTATTCCGGCAGCAGAAGCCAGATGACCAATACCCGACTCATTGCCAATGAACCAGCCCGATTCGCGCAGGTAGCGGGCAACCTCGGCCAGCCCCGCGTTATCCGGCAATGCTGCGCCCACGCCGGCGACCCATTGCCAGTCTGCACGCTCGGCTGGCGACACAATAAAGGCAGGTTCAAAGCCCGCCTTGATCAGATCAGTGGCCAGTCGGCCGAAGTGCCTTGGCGCCCAGCAACGCAATGGCCCCGTAGAGGTCGGATGGATGGCCACCCGCCTTGGATAGCGATTCTTTTCAATGCCGCCTGGCGCAACCATGCCATTGGCGTGCGTGCTCCCGGTATGGCCAAAGTAATCGCGGCAAAAATCGCGCATTTGATAGGCTTTGACAAAGCCCTTGCCGGTAATGACCATATGCTCGTCGTAGATGGTTACGTGCGGATGATGTTGGGCCAAATCGAACGGCCAGCCGGGATGCATTTGCAGCGCCCGATCAAAGCCGCTGAGCGCAGCACGCGCCTGCTGCTGCGTCAGGGAACGATGAATATCAAAGCCTGGAAACCAATCGCGCAATTGCCAGATATAGTCACCAAAGACGGACACCTGAGCGCCATTGTTACGAAAATTGTTGGCAATCACCATCATGAGCAAGGAGTCGCCCAGACGCGGCGCCATCAGAATGGCTACCTTTTCTTTTTCGCCCATATATGTCTTTCAATCCCCATGATCAGACAACATTGCTATTGTACTGTTGTCTGATCTGCCACATGACGCTGCGATACCGGATGCGCCAAAAGTAATAATCCCCCGACGCCCCCGCTCTGCCGCCCCGGCCATAACGTATTCGACAACATTGCTTAAAAAAATGCGCCCGGTTTAATGTTCAATCCCACGGATGCGGGTGGACAGAGCCAGATACGCCGCCACGATGACGGTATAGAATCCCATGGTGCGCAAACCGCGGAACATCAGCTCGGACAGCCCGAACACGGCAAAACCGACGCACACGGCAGCGCCCATGGCCGCATAGGTTCTTAATTCTTCATTAGTGGTGCGCAGCATTCGCTTGACAAAGACAGCAGCCGGCGCAAAGTAAACCAGAAACAGGCCGAGCACCCCAAACAAGCCATAACTGCTTAGCGCCTGCAGCCAGTCATTATGCGGCTCTCCCCATTGATTAGCCACCACTTCGGACACCAGTCCGCGCTGCACGCCTTCCGTTTTCATGAATTCAGAGAAATAGTTATTGGCGCCGGACCCAAAGAGCGGATTCTCTTCCCAGATAGCAATGGTTGAACGCCACAACTGCAAGCGTATACAGATGGAGGACAGCTTGGTGCTATTTGTGGAAATACACTCTTTGAACTCCTTCTCGCCCAGCTGCACTCTGTCCTTGATACCGGGTACGGTCAGCGTG
>DATGQC010000370.1:0-6041 GCA_035304425.1 Advenella sp. | reverse complement strand
TTTCCTTTTACACTCAAGCACCGATAGTAACGGCATACGCGAGCACATTCTTGAAGCCTGCAGTACAGTGGGCTTTAATCCAAAGATTATTTATTCAGGAAACGAGACATTGCCCATGTTGATGATGATTGAACGCGGTCTTGGCGTTGGATTTGCGCCCAAAATGTTTGAAAAGATCTTTACTGGCCAGCGCGTGAAATTCATTGAATTGTTGCGGCCGAAGCTGACCAGCCAATTGAACCTGGTGACGGTGAAGTCGCGTGCGGAGTCTGCTGTTACGACACGGTTTTTGAAGATTGTTTCAGAGATATTGAATGACAAGTCAGCAGACTATGTCTCTGTTTGAGCAAGCGCGCATGGCTGATAATCCTGAACGGATTCGTGCACACTTTCGCTATTTTAGCGTAGTCGGCCCGCTCACTTTTTCTGCTACCGCGTGAGCCGACGCAATAAGATCGGTGACAATCCGGTCGTCTATGTTCGAATTACCTTCATATTCACCCAGGTTACGAACGCCATGACTCTTGTCCGGCGTCACGTTGTTCCGGCCAATGTGACGTCTCAGGCCCTGCTGCTGCAGCTCGACCAGGACTGTCAATGGGGCGCCTCGATGGACCCTTAGGCCGGGCCGTGGCGGCCGTCGCGAACACCAGGGAGGTTTTCCTGCAAGTGATTATCTGCAGGCTTCTTAGATAATGTCTTGCGACAGCAGGCGAACGATTCTGTCATAACGATAAAAAAATTTCGGGAAGCCGTGCAGTGCACGGTTCTTCCCGAATAGATATGACAATCTGAATATTGCTTACTTTATAAATTATTTTGCATTCAAAGCAGCAGCAATCTGATCAATATTCTGTTGCATGGATGTCAGGCCAGCGCTACCCATAATGTACCAGTTGTATGGGTCCAGATAGACGATGCGGTTATTTTTCGCGGCAGCAGTATCGCGAATAACGGAATTTTCCAGTAATTCGCGCGCTGGTTTGCCTTGCTTGCCGGTGGCCGCATTGCGATCAATTACGAACAACCAGTCCGGATTGGCTTTGGCAATATCGTCCAGTTTGACGGGGTGGCGATCTTTTGCCGAAAGGTCTTTCACTGCGTCGTTGGGAACAAAACCGAAAACGTCATAGATCATGCCAAAGCGCGAGCCAGGACCAAATGCGCTTGTTTTTTCGCCAACAGCAAGAATCAGCATGGCGTTACCTGCTGTAGCCGCCTTGGCTTGCAGGTCCGCCACCGCGTCATTGAGTTTTTTCAAGGCCGCCTGGGCTTCCGGTTCTTTTTTGTAAATGGCAGCCAGCGTCTGTGTGTTGCGCTCGATGCTCTTGAGCGGCGCCTGCGTATCCACGCTCAAATCGAGTGTTGCAGCAAGTTTGGCCATATCATCGAATTTGGCGCGCGAGCGACCGCCTACGATGATGAGATCGGGCGACGCCTTTTTAACGGCGTCCTGATCAGGTTCAAACAGCGTTCCCACTTTGGGCATGCTGTCGGCGTTATAGGCAGAAAGTGAATCCGGGAAGCGGGCTTTGGGTACGCCGGCAGCCTGCACGCCCAGTACCTGCATGATATCCAGCGCGGGCAGATCGAATACGACCGTTGTTGCCGGCTGAGATTTTACCGAAGCCTGTCCTTTTGCGTGTTGCACTATTATCTGGTCAGTTTGGGCCATGGCCTGTCCCGCCAGTGATATTGCACCAATGACCAGCGCAGTTTGCACCATGCCCAGCCAAATTTTTGTTTGTCGTGTTGTTTTCATTTGTGATGCCTTTGTGATGATGAACCGCAACGGCAGCGCTGCGGTTGTGCTTTCAATCAGAATTTAACGTTCATGCCGAGCCAGTAGCGACGGCCATCTTCCACGTAACCATAATCGTCATAGCGGACCTGCTTGTCGAAAATGTTGTAGATGCCGGCATATACAGTGACGTTTTTATTGACGTCATAAGCGCCGCCCAGGTCGACATAAGTCGCAGAAGGCGCCATGGTGGTACTGGCAGAGATGCCCTGGGTGGGATCGCTTTCCTTGCCACGGTACGTCACTTTGACCCAGCCATTGAGTTTGTCTGTCGGTTTCCAGTCCAGACCCAGATTGAACATATGCTCTGGCATTTGGTTCAGCGGGTTGCCAGCGTACTGGCCGCTTTTCTGCTTGGAATAGGTATAGGTGTAGCTGGAAGTCAATGTCAGCTTCTCGCTTAGCGGGGCCGTCAAGGTTGCCTCCACCCCTCGAGTGATGGCATCGTCAACGTTCACATAAGTGGTGGCCGAGCGTCCCTGGGCATTTACCGGCCCGCATTCCGGGCAGGGCACGCGGGTGATCTTGTCGGTGAACTCGTTGTCGAACAGGGTGACGCCCGCCATCAGGCCGCTATCATCGTTATAGATCAGCCCGATCTCTTTGGTCAGGGTTTTTTCCGGCTTCAGGTCGGGATTGCCATACATATTGCCGCCGCGGCTGGTAGCGCCCCAGTCTGGCAATGTCTGACGCAGGGATGGCGCACGAAAGCCTGTGGACACGCCGCCTTTGATCGTCCAGGCGTCGTTCAGATGCCAAACGGCATATAGCCTGGGGCTCCAGTGGATCCCGGAGGATTTCTCGTTGTCCATACGCAATCCGCCGGTCAGGGCAAATGTGTCGGTAATCTGCCATTCATCTTCGACAAAAAAGGCGTATTGCCAGCGGTCTACCGTAGAGCGGTCGGACATTTTGTTGGTGGTGGTGTCTTTAAGATCTTCCAGGCTATAGAAGGCGCCGACCGTGGCGATGTGACGTTCGAACAGCGGCATGCTCCATTTGGTGCTGGCCGTTGTGTTGCGAATCGTCATTTCCCGGGCCAGATTCCTGGTTTCTTCGCGCTGAATATAGGTATTTGATGTGCCAAACGACCAGCGTCCGTCATGAGTCAGGGAAAAATGCTTGCGATTGAATTGGCGGCGGCTTTCCTCTTCTGTCGGCGCCAGGGTTTTACCGGGCGTTGAAAGATAATCCTGCCTGGAGGCGCCTGCTTCAAGCACGATGTCGTGATCGCGATTTGGCGTCAAAGCCAATTTGGCGGTAACGCCGCGATTGGTGTGGCGGTTATAGCCCTCTATGATGTCGTCCTCGCTGCGATGCGAATAAACGCCATAAAGACTGAAACCGAGCAGGTCTTCTTTGATCGGGCCTGCAATATAAAAATTGCCCTGGAAGTTGTTCCCCGATGCTGAATGCTGTTGCAAAGTCGAGTCCAGCCGAATCGAGCCGCCCCATTTTTTCGGGATCTTGCGCGTAATCACATTCACAACACCACCCATGGCGTCCGAACCATAAAGCGAGGACATGGGACCACGCACGACTTCGATCCGCTCAATGGCTTCGAGCGGCGGAACCCAGCTCTGGTCGGTGCCGGTGCTGCCGTTGGTCTGGGTTTCGCGTGTGCTCATGCGCTTGCCGTCTACCAGAATCAACGTATAGTTGGCGCTCATGCCACGCAGGGTTATGTCAGATGTGTTGTTATCCGAGGGTGTCATGATCACACCCGGCACGTCGCGCAGAGCATCGGTCAGATCGCGATAGGCGCCTTTTTCCAGTTTTTCCCGGGGGATGACGCTGATAGAGGCCGGAGCATCGATGATGTCTTGCTCAAAACCGCTGGCTGTGACCACAATGGGGTTCAGTGACGCAACGCCGGTTTCCTCGCTCGCTGCCTGAGCGTAGGCGGTTTGCAGCAGGGTCGCGCCAAGACTGAATGCACATACTGCTGCAATCTGGCGGGCAGGGGTCTTACGAGCCGGTTCTCGCTTTGATACCGGGGTAACGGGCAACATCAGAAAACTTCCTCTCTGGAATGATAGAATGAGACTTATTCTCTATATGAAGTTCTAAATGAGAATTATTAGCTATTAGATATTGTCAGCTGTTGTTCAGCAATGTTCTTTCCATAACTTTTGAAATCTTTGCACTTCTTGACATACACTTTGCCAGCCAGCCAGCCAGCAGCCAGGCATGGCATGTGTGATGAGAGGAGCGCTCACAACAAACATGCGCACTGAAAAGTCGAATGCGCTGCGGGTTCTCTTGATTGAAAACGACGTGGCGCTGTCCAAAATGCTTTGTGAATATCTGGAATCCCAGGGATATTGCGTTCTGTTGGCGCATTCGGGCTACCAGGCCGACCGGCTGATGCGGCGGCGGCGCCATCACCTTGCCGTGCTGGACGCAGATATGCAGGACGTTGCCAGTCTGGAGTGGCTCAGGCAATATCGCCAGCAATCGGACAATCCCCTGATTTTGCTGACCGGCCCGGATACCGATTGCGTGACCGGCCTGGAATCGGGTGCCGACGACTGTCTTGCCAAACCGCTGTGCATGGCTGAATTAAAGGCGCGCATGCACGCCCTTTTAAGGCGGCATGGAACCGATGAGGTACCGCCGCCATCACTACCACCATTGCGCCACTTCCAGCATAGCGGTTCATATCGCGCTGCATCTTATCGTAGCGTTTCGTATCGTGGCTCACGGTTTGATGAGCCCGCCCTGCTCGGGGCAGGCGATGCAAATGTCGGCGGCGTACTTGTCGCAGGCCCGCTTTCGCTGAATCCAGCCACCGGCGTGACCACGCTGCATGGCACTGCCATTGTCCTGACTGGCGCGGAACAACGTATTCTTGAAGTGTTAATGCGTTCTGCAGGTCGCGTGGTTCAGCGGCACAATATTGGTGCGTTCGCACTGGGCCGCATCCCTTCGTCCTATGACCGCAGCATAGATACGCATATCAGCAGCTTGCGTCGGAAGCTTGGAGCCAGCGGACAAAGCTCCACGCTTCTTATCAGAAATCTGCGGGGGCAGGGTTATTTACTGGCGACCGAAGAGCCACAGGCCGAGATGGCCGGTTCTGCCAGCTGATTAACGCAACGATCCTGCAGAGATTTTGTCATACGACCGCGTACGGCGGTATCATATGACAGATTCTTCACCAGACAGGAAAAAAGGTCGTCTATGCTCAGACTCATGTTGCTGCGTCACGCAAAATCCAATTCGATTCCAGGTGTTGCAGACTTGCAGCGCCCTCTTACCGAACGCGGGTACCGTGAAGCCGAACTGGTCGGAAAGTATCTGGCTGCGCAGCAGCTCAAGCCCGAACTGGCCATCGTGTCTAGCGCTACGCGGACGCAACAAACCTGGATCCATCTATCAGCCGCTTTGGATACGCCGGTAAAGAAAATAACAGAAGAGCGCATTTACGAAGCATCGGTAGACAATATTGTTCATGTCATACGTAATATTGAGCCAGGGCCGCGCGTGGTGCTGGTGGTTGGACATAATCCCGGACTGTACCTGACGACACAATATTTGTCGGGCGAGGGCGATGAGGATGCCATGGAGCGGCTGGAAATGGGATTTCCTCCTGCTTCACTGACGGTGATGGATTTCGATGTGGATGCGTGGGAACGGGTCGGAGAGCACGGGGGGAGGTTGCTGCAGTTTGAGACGCCGGAGACGATGGTGCAAGCCTAACGTGAAGGAGTTGATAGAAAGGGGCTGCTGATACGCTTTATATGGTGAAGCGCAGGAAATAAACAAGAGGACATTATCGACGCTTTGGAATAATCATGCTCAACAAAGCAGCCTAAAAACTATATGCAACTGCCCGCACTTTACAGATTCTGTATCGTGTTTATTTTACTGCGACATACCCTTGGAATAAAAGACTTGTGTATGCTAAAAAGAGGACTGAGCAACGGGCTGAACTACATGTCTAAAAAAAAAGCAATTCGCAATTTTTTAATATGGCAGGGCATAATTGCTCTTGTGTTAGGTATTGGCGTTTTTTATTTAGACTCCGTTTATACTTATGCTGTTGTTTTTTTCATAGAATTACTTGCTTTCAGCAGACTGGAAAATGCATTAGTTGTCATGCCTGAGTCAATAGAAAAATATACAAAAATTTATGAAAACGGGATAGATGCAACTGCGTCGGTTATCGGCATCGAACGTACGAACAGCGTTACGGAATTTGGGCAGTATTATGTTTTTACCCTTGAACTGGAAAATC
>DATGQC010000369.1:0-3865 GCA_035304425.1 Advenella sp. | reverse complement strand
GCCGGTGTAGACCTGATCATGGGTGGACATATTCATGTGCCGTTTGTCTACCCGCTCATTCAACGTTATCCTGACCTGAGCAATCCGATGCTGGTGGTGCAGGGGGGAACGACCACCTCATTGCGGGTTCGGCGGCATATTCCCAATTCATTAAACGTTGTGGACTTGTATCCGGAAAAGAAGATTCACATCACAACCTGGACCTACCAGTCACGCGATGGCAGCCATCCAAATCGGTTCATGTGCGTAGAAAAGGATATGTGGAAGACAAGCTAGCGTCTGCCTGTCTGATGCCCGGTCGGTTTGCCAGGATCGGTGCTTGCGCGTACGGCAGGCAGCCGATATTTTCGACAAGCGGGCGCACCGCGGCCCGCCAGTTGCCGGTTCAGTCTTTGTCGTCTTCCGTTTCGCCCGGCCAGTCGCGGATATAGGCTTTGAGCATTTTATTTTCGAACTTGGACGCTTCAAGCATGGCGCGCGCCATGTCGTAGAAGGAGATGACGCCCATCAGCACCGGCCCGTCCATGACAGGGACATAACGTGCGTGATGTTCCAGCATGAGTCGTCGCACTTCCTCGGCCTCGGTATTGGGCGAGACGCTCACCGGCGCATCGTCCATGATTTTGCGAATGGTGGTATTTTCAAAAGACTCGGGGGAATCGTGCATGTGACGGATGATTTCGCGGAAGGTCAGCATCCCTGTCAATTGCCCCTGCTCCATAATTACCAGCGAACCGATATCGCGCTCGCTCATGGTTGCAATGGCCTCGGCCACGGATTGATCCGGTGTGGCGGTGTAAAGGATATTGCCCTTGACCCGCAAGACTTCACTGATTTTCAACATGGCAATCCTCCTGTAGCCTTTTTTTGCTTTCCGGCGCGCAGACCGGATATTGATCCTGATTATATGGAAATGTACCTGAAATCGACCGTGATGCAAAGCCATTCAGCCGGGGTGTGTGCCCTGCAGGTCACACACCGGGTGCCCGCCATGCCGGCCACCAGCGCCGTCAGCGGCGGCGGTGGCCGCTGCGCGCAAAGGTGACGCCTGTGTTGTCTGGCGTTTATATTCTTGTGTCAGCGGGGGGCTACTGTGGTATTCGTGGCACCGGGCGGCATTGATGTCGTAGTGCCGGTGTCCCCGTTGTGACCGCTATCGGCGTTCGCCACAGGCGTCGCTGCCGGCGCCGGGTCGGCCTGCGTCAGATACAGGATGTCACGCAATTTAACGGTATTGTCTTCGGTCAGCAGCCGGGCGATGACCTGGCGCAACGCAGGGTCGTGGCCGATTTCGATGACCTTGCTGTCAAACAAAAAGCAATCGGCCAGTGGATCCAGGCTGGCATCCAGGCTGCTGGCCAGCACCCATCTTTCAGAACGCTTGCCGGCCGTATTGACAATGTAGCCCAGGGATACGAGTGGCTCCAGAATGTCCAGCGTTTCGCTGTAGTTCATTTTGATCTGGCCGGCGATATAGCTGGTGCCATAGCCGGGCGGGTTCTGGTCGCGTGCGCTATGCAGCAGGCGGAGTACGAACAGGGCTGTCACAAAATGTACGCCGGGCGACATCTTGTCGCGCATTTGTCCGCTGCGTATCTGCGGCGCCAGCGCAGCCACGGTCGCCCCAAACAGTACGACCAGCCAGGACAGATAAATCCACAACAGGAAGATCGGGATCGTGGCAAAGGCGCCATAAATCAGCGTGTAGGATGGGAACCGCGTAATATAGTACGCGAACCCGGCCTTCATGATTTCCAGCAGGATCGCGGTGGTGTAACCACCGATCATGGCATCTTTCCAGGCCACTTTCCGGTTGGGCACCAGGTAATAGAGCAAGGCGAAGATCAACCCCGACACAATCACCGGCACCAGGGTGAACAACACGCTCTTGATGACGGAAAACTGGGTAACCAGCCCGAGCTTTTCCTGCGCAATATAGGAAGAGGTCCATAGGCTGGCGCCCAGGAAGACCGGGCCCAGTGACAGGATTGCCCAGTAGACCAGGATCCGCTGCCCGATCGGGCGACGGCGGGTCACATTCCAGATATCATTCAGCACTTCGTCGATCGTCATCATCAGCATAATGGATGTCACGATCAGAAAGCCGACGCCGATGGCGGTCAGCTTTGAGGCCTGCTGGGCGAACAGATTCAGATAGCTCATAATGGTTTCCGAAACCGTCTCGGGCATCAGGTTGTGCGTCAGGAACTGTTCAAGCGAGATTTTGAAGTCGGTAAAAAGGGGGAAGGCGGTAAATAGCGACAGGATAACCGCCAGCATGGGCACGATGGCCAGGACGGTCGTAAAGGTCAGGCTCGAGGCTACCTGGGTGAGTTTGTCGCGAATCAGCCGCTGAACGCCGAACTTGACGGCTTTTTTGTAGAACTCGAAGCCCAGTTCCGAGTCTCCCATGTTCAGCCGCAACTCCTCCTGGGCCTCCATTGCCTCCTGCTGTTCCTGTTTCTTTTGCTGTTCCAAATCGAAATCGTTGTGTTTTGTCATGATCAGATGGCTGGTTTACCGCGTTGGCAGGCCAACACGCTGGTACTCGGGTCAGGATCGCTTCAGTATAACAAACCGCAAAGATCATGCTGTTGCGCCCTCACGCGGCCCGGTTGCAAATTGTAATTGCAGGGTGGTTGCCGCACTTGATGCGATTGCGGTGATGACAACGAATATAATGAACGGATCGATTAGCCAGACTGGATATGATTTTGACAAAGCCTTCACCCGCGCCCGTTGCCAATGTGCAGCAAGCCCACGCCGCCAAGCCGCCACACGTTGCGCCGTCTGCGCCTGATCCGGTAACCGCATCGGTCCACCGGCCGCAGCAGGTTGCATTGAATCCGCGCTATCGGGTGGCCGCGTTCGCTTCTCTTTTAATGCTGTTCTTGCTCTGCATTGCCTGGGAATTGTTTATAGATCCGCTGGTACCCGGCGGTAGCGTGTACGTGCTCAAGGCGCTGCCATTACTGTTTCCGTTGTATGGCGTATACAAAGGCAACCTCTATACGTTGCAGTGGTCATCCATGTTGGTGCTGTTGTATTTTACCGAAGGGGTCGTGCGCTGGTATTCCGATATCAGCACCACATCGTCCATGCTGGGGGCCATGGAAACGGTATTGTCACTGATCTTTTTTCTGGCAGCCATCCTTTATGTGCGACCGGCCAAGCAGGCGGCAAAACGCGCCAAAAAACAGGGGAAATAACGATGCAAGCGAATCTGCAAGTCAGCAACCAGTTTGCCTCCCTGTCGCCGGCGTTTTATACACGGCTGCGGATGCAAGGGCTGACAGATCCGACGTTGCTGCATGTCAATCCAGACGTGCTGGCCTTGCTGGGATTGACCATGGCCGATGCGCGTTCGCCGCAATTTCTGTCTATCATGTCCGGCAACGCCGACTTGCCTGGCGGCGTAACACTGTCGGCTGTATATAGCGGGCATCAGTTCGGGGTTTGGGCCGGCCAACTGGGGGATGGGCGCGCTCATCTGTTGGGAGCCATCAGCGGCACAGATGGCAAAGGTCATCCGGTCGATTGGGAAATTCAGCTCAAGGGATCGGGCAAGACGCCATATTCCCGCATGGGAGACGGTCGCGCCGTTTTGCGCTCTTCTGTGCGCGAATATCTGGCCAGCGCGGCCATGACCGGATTAGGTATCCCAACCACCCAGGCACTCTGCCTGGTCGGTTCGGACGATCCCGTGTATCGTGAAACCGTTGAAACGGCGGCCATTGTCGCCCGGGTTGCCCCATCCTTTGTTCGGTTCGGGTCTTTCGAGCACTGGTATGCGGCAAAGGATCCGGCGCGCCTGCGCGAGCTGCTGGACTATGTGATCAGCAGTTTTTTCGCCGATCAGGTGCCG
>DATGQC010000368.1:0-7624 GCA_035304425.1 Advenella sp. | reverse complement strand
CAAATGTGATATGACCAGGAGTACCCATTGGATCCGCTTTTCGAAAAATTGAACATCGTCAGTACCATGGTGGATGCAGAACGTGAACTGGCATCCCTTGGCGAGGCCGCTATCGGCCGGCTTGAAACCTTGTTCAATGGGAGCAGCCGCAATCAATGGGGCGTTCCGTACCGAAACCTGGGCCTTCCCCTGCAATGCGCACTGGAAGTCGCCGTGCGACTTGGGCCTGCTGCCAAGCCGCTTGAATCCTATATCGCAGCCGAATTACCCTCTTCCGAAACCGCGGCACGGGCGCTTGGCGTCTTAAGTAGCCTGGCCCCGTCATCTGTCGATGCGCTCGCGCGGGCGCTGGAAGCGGATTTCACCGTCGCGAGCGAAGCTGCCCGGGCCCTGGTGCGACAGGGCGCACATCGCTCTGCGCTTGTCAATAAGATAGAACAACGTTCTGCAGCGGCACACAAGCATCTGGAAACCGCGCGCCGGCAATACGCCGGAACCGGTGTTTGAAAAAGCGGCAAACAAGGACCCCACCGGGTGGCCGGGTTGCCCCCTATGCGGTTCGTCTTCTCACAATTTCGTACCCCACATCAATTTTTTGCGGCACATGCCGGGCCACGCCATCCTGGTTCAAGATCAATTGCGCGGCAAATTCGCCGATTTGAAAGCCGGGTACCCGGACCGTTGTCAGATCCAGACCAAATTCGTCGGAAAATTCAAAATCGCCAAAACCGGCAACAGCAATATCTGCCGGAACGGACAAGCCCATTCTCTGCGCCTGGCTTAGCGCCCCAAGGGCCAGGGTATCCGAAGCGCAAAACACGGCGTCAGTATCCGGCCATTTAGCCAATAGTGCTGCGAACTCCTGGGCGCCCCGTTTTGAATTATTGGGCCCTTTTTTATTATCGCTGATCCGCCGGATTTGGCCATTGCCGTATTGCCTGCAAGCGGCCTCGTACCCATAAAGCCGTTGTATGGAGCGATTACTGGTCAAGGGGTTGCCGATAAAACCAATGCGCTGATAGGATAATTCGTAAAGATATTGCACCATCGCAAACCCCGCGTCATGGTTAGAGAAACCCACGGCGTGATGCGTACTGGTTTCGGGCAACTCCCACACCTCTACAACGGGTATACCGCAGTGGTCCAGCAGGGCTTTGGTTTCCCGCGTGTGCGTGGCGCTGGTCAATACCAGGCCCGCTGGCCGGCGTCGCAACATGGTGGCGATAAAGTCTTCCTCCTTGTCGCTCGAATAATCGGTGCAGGCAAACAGTAACTGGTGTTGCGCCAGTCTTAGCCGCGTTGACAGACCGTCGATGGTGGACGTGAACGCAGATCCGGTCAGGGTCGGAATCAGGGCCCCAACAGTACGGTTCTGCTGGGACGACAAATCACCGGCGCCTTCGTTCGGAACGTAACCCAGGTCTTTGATTGCAGATTGCACTCTTGCGCGGGTTTCACCCGCCACTTTATCGGGGGTTCGAATCACCCGCGATACGGTAATCATCGAAACATTTGCTCGCTCAGCTACGTCGGCCATCGTCACCCAACGTCTGTACTCTTTCATGCGCAACCCCGAATTCAGAAAATATCCATCTTACCTGCACTGCTGGCTGACTTCACCGATATTAAAGTGGTACTATACACTTGTCTATGTATTGACAATGATTTTTTCGTCTGTTAATGTTAACGCTAACATTCTAATAGATTCCCGCTGAAAGCAGGAACAAACGGAGCAGACATGAAAATCACCAAGGTAGAGGCGATACACGCCGGCCAATTCCTTTTCGTCAGGATCGAGACCGACACCGGCATTCACGGTGTCGGAGAAGCAGGCGCCTGGGGGCATATCGAAGCGTCCGCAACCGCAATTAAAAAGTTCGCGACCTATCTTGAGGGGAAAGACCCCTATCCGATCGAACACCACTGGAACGTCATGCACCGCTACTCCTACTTCCAGGGGCATGCCATCAATAGCGCCATCGCCGCCATTGATATCGCCCTTTGGGACATCAAAGGCAAAGCATTGAACGTACCGGTTTATGAGTTGCTTGGCGGCGCAGTCCGTCACAGCACACGTGTCTATGGACACGTTTATGAAAAGAATATCGAAGGTGTCCTGCGCGAACTGCGAACCCGCAAGGAACAGGGTTTTACGGCGGTGGGCCATATCAACCCGTTTCTTGATGAAGGTGAGGATCAACTGTACTTCAAGCCTCACGTGGCGAAAATGCGTGACGCGATCGACAATGTCGCCCGCATGAGGGAAGTCGCGGGCAATGAGATGGACCTGTGCATCGAGATCCACCGTCGCCTCACGCCTGCAGAAGCGATCGTGTTTGCCCAGGGCATCGAAGAGTTTCACCCCATGTTTATTGAAGATCCGATGCGCTACGAGGATGCAGATTCCATGGCGCGGATCGCCGACAAGATCAATATCCCGGTCGCCACCGGAGAACGCTTCTCCAATATCTACGAGTTCAAGGCGCTGTTGAACCGCAACGCCATGGAATACGCCAGGGTTGATCTGTGCTTATGTGGCGGCATCACCGGCGCACGCAAAGTTGCTGCGATCGCAGAAGCGCACAACGTGATGATCGTGCCGCACAATCCGCTTTCGCCAATCGGACTGGCGGCCTGTCTGCAGCTGGATGCTGCAATCCCCAACTTTGCCATTCAAGAATACTCGACCGGCTTTGAAGCAAATATCATGGTGTCTCAGACCAATCATTTGGGAACAGACATGGTCGACGAAGTTCCTGTCCCGGTCAATGGGTTTGTCCGGATTCCTGATCGCGCCGGCATCGGCATTGACCTTGTTCCTGATCCGGTGAAAATCAGGCCGGCGCTAAGCAAGCCGGTACTCATGCGCATGCACAAAGACGGCTCGCCCGTCGATCAGTAGCGAGCCGACGGCGGCATTTCGTTTCTCTCAAGAGCGGGAGGCAAGGAGAGGCGAAAGCGCTACCCACATGGTTTCATCCACGGGAATCCAGACCGGTTCCGACTGAACCGGCCGCCAGTGCAACAGGGATATGCAATGCAAAACCAGAGCAGGCAATTGATCATCTACCGTATTAGCTGGACGTTATTTTTGCTATCGGTGCTGGGCTTTCTGATCATCTATCCGATCTTCATGCTCGGTGTGGGGGCAGTCTCTACGGAAGGACCCACCTCAACAGCAGCAGGCACGATAGGCTTCGACGCGTTTTTGCGCGTCGTTCAGGATCCAAACGTTCTGCGCGTCACCTGGAATACCCTGGTTGTCTGCACCGGTGGAACGATCATTGCAGTCGTGGTTGGCCTGTTCTTTTCCTGGGTGACGGCGCGCACCAATACCCCATTTGCCAAAGCCATAGAAGCCACGAGCATCATGCCGTTGCTGATCCCGCCGCTGGTGGCTGGCGTCGCATGGTCTATTCTGGGCTCGCCTCAAACGGGACTGTTGAATGTAATACTGAGCGGCCTGGGGCTGCCGTTCAAAGTCAATTTCTACACGCCCATTGGCATCATTGTCATTTTCGGCATTTATTACGCGCCTTATGTGTATATGTTCACTGCTTCGGCAATGAAAAACATGGACCCGTCCCTGGAGGAAGCGGCGGCCATCTCGGGCGTGTCAACCTGGAAAACCATCTTCCAGATTACGCTGCCCCTTATCATGCCGGCCATCATCGCCGGTTCCATGCTGTCCTTTGTCGTCATGCTGGGCATTTACGGCATTCCTGCAACACTGGGCACGCCCGAACGCTTCACCGTCCTGACGACCTATATATATGAACTGCTGTCCAGCGCCCCCGCCGATTTCAACCGGGCCGCAGCGACCTCTTTGATTTTGATTTTCGTGACCGCGCTGGCTGTGATCGCCCAGCAACGCGTGCTCAAGGGAAAGTCATTCGTGACGGTATCCGGCAAAGCCTTCAAGCCCCGGCGCATCGACCTGGGTCGCTGGAGATATGTAACGCTCGCCGTTTCCATTATTTACCTGTTTATCGCAGTGGTGCTGCCCATGGGGGCGCTCGTTGTCGGCTCGCTCAGAAAGTTCCTGTATTTGCCCAATGCCGCTTCGCTTTTCGATTTATCGGCCTATTCTCTCGATCATTTCCACAGATTGTTTTCCAACAGCCTGACCACGCTTTCTTTGGTGAACACCTTAAAGATCGGGGTCATCACCGCAATCATTGGCGGCATTCTGTCGTTCATGCTTGCCTATACGATTTACCGAACCAAACTGCCCTTTCGCCGGTTGATCGACATCATATCAACACTGCCCATCGCCATTCCGGGGCTGGTGATCGGCGTCGCGTATATCTGGGCGTGGATATCCCTGCCTGGCGGCATCTACGGCTCCATCTGGATTCTGGCGCTGGCCTTCGTGGCCCGCTTCATTCCCGATACCGTCAAATCGCTTTCTACATCGCTTTTGCAGATACATACAGAACTTGAAGAGGCATCGCTGATTTGCGGCCGAGGTCGCCTGTACACCATCCGAAAAATTATCCTGCCGCTGATTGCGCCCGGGCTGGTGTCATCAATGAGCCTGCTGTTTATTCTCGCCATCAGAGAGCTGGGCTCTTCATTGTTTTTGTATTCAAGCAAAAGTCTGCCGATGTCAGTGTTACTGGTCAATCTCTATGAAGGAGGAAATTTTGGCGTCACAGCTGCATTTAGCGTAGTTCAAACCGCGATACTTGTCATGGTCGTCCTTTTCACGACCTGGCTGGGAAGAATGATGAGCATCGCCAAATAAAATGTAAGGAGACAAAAATGAAGATACTGCATAAAAAAATGAACCGCCGGTTACTGCTGGCCTCATTTATCATGGTATTTTTTGCGGGCACTGCATCAGCAAATACGGACGCTGATCTGGCCAAAGCAGCAGAAAAAGAAGGAAAGCTGGTGGTGTACACGGCAAATCAGCTGGAATCCGAGCAAGACCTGGTTGCTCAGTTCAACAAAAAGTATCCGAACATTAAAGTTGAAATTGTTCGGGCGCCAGGTAGCCGTCTTGCTACACGAATCCAAACGGAAGCGGCTGCCGGCAAACTCGCCGCCGATGTCATCGACATGTCCGACCGCGGCCTGGTGCAGAGTTTCAAACAGGTATTTGCAGATTATGCCCCGCCAAATGCGGACCAGTACCCCGCGTCACTAAAAGACATTCCCAATGTCTGGCCGAAAACCGTATGGGGATTTGTCATCGCGTATAACGTCGCCTCGGGCGTTGCGCCACCGGCCAGTTGGGCAGACCTGACCGATAAGAAATATGCGGGAAAAGTGGGCACCGTGGTGGCCAACTCCGGCGGCTCAACCTGGACCCGGGCCCTGTTCGAGCGCAAAGTCGTCGGCGATGATTATTGGGAAAAACTCGCAGCCAACAAGCCTATGCTTTATCCAAGCGGCGCACCTGCAGCCAGCGGCATTGTACGGGGCGAAGCGCTGCTGGGCGGGGTGCAATCGAATTCAGTCATCCCCATGGTGCGCGACGGCGCGCCGATTAAAGTGGTGTACCCAACCGAAGGTGTGCCCGTGACGGCGTCGGTCGCAGGGGTTGTCAAAGACAGCAAGAACCCGAACGCCGCGCGCCTGTTCATGAATTGGGCGTTATCTGAAGAAGGCCAGGCCGCATGGGTCAAGAACGGCGGCGGATTTTCTGTCATGAAAAACGCCCCCATGCCCGAGGGCGCGGATGCTTCGACCAAAATCTGGATTCCCGATAGCAAAGAATTCACTTCGCTGCGCAACGAATGGCTGGCGAAGTGGAACCTGGTTTTCGGTGTTCACTGAGGTATAACATGTCTTCTGAACTCGTCATCACGAATCTGATGAAAAGTTACGGCGCCGGCATGAAGCCGGCGGTCGATAACGTATCATTCACGATTGAAGCAGGCAATATCCTGGCCTTGCTGGGGCCGTCCGGCTGCGGCAAAACGACCACGTTACGTTCCGTTGCGGGTCTTGACCATCCAACCGGGGGCACCATCAGCATCGGCGGACGCCTTGTCGCCGATCCGGAAAACGGGATTTTCATAGCGCCGCAGCATCGCAATCTGGGCATGGTTTTCCAGTCCTATGCCGTATGGCCGCATATGTCGGTCAGGCAAAACGTTGAGTATCCCTTGCGCAACAAGAATCTCTCGCGCAAGGATATACGCTCGCAAGCACAGGAAGCACTGGAGCTGGTCGGACTCCAGGACTATGCCGACAGACCCGTCGTGGCGCTCAGCGGCGGCCAGATGCAGCGGGTCGCGCTGGCGCGCAGCCTTTCCTACAAACCCACTCTGCTTCTTCTGGATGAACCCCTGTCCAACCTGGATGCCAAATTGCGCATCAGATTGCGCGACGATCTGCGCAAAATCGTCAAGGACGCAGGAGTCACTGCATTGTATGTCACACATGATCAGGCCGAAGCAGTGGTCATTGGCGACCGAATCGGTGTCATGAAGGACGGCCAAATGCTGCAGCACGACGTGCCAACGGAAGTCTATAACAATCCGCGCGACCTGTTCGTTGCGAACTTCACCGGCGCGGCCACGGTATTGAATGTGCAACTGCGCGATTTGGCCAACGGCGCTCGCGAGGTGCACATTGACGGACATACCGAGAGACTCCTGGTCCTGCCGGCAGACTTCAGGGTTCAGGCCGGCCCGGCGCAGATGGCGATACGACCCGAGAACGTAAAGATGTTCGACCACGCGACAGCCCGTCGCCCAGGATTGCATGAAGCGTGCATCCTGCATCGCCAGTATCTCGGCACACAAACGCTCTATACCCTGTCTTTCTTCGGACAAATCATGGATATCGTCGAACTTGGTACGGTACCTCGTTTTGCCGAAGGCGAAAACGTGCAGATTGAGTTTCCCGTCGAATGCCTGACCGTATTCACCAAACAATAAGGATGTAAAGTGAAAATCACAGATATTGAAACAATCGCAATTGAAATGCCGCTGCCCAAGACCTTCAAGGGCAGCTACTACCACATGACTCATCGTTGCACGATCATCACCCGCGTCTATACCGATGAAGGGATCGTTGGAGAATGCTATAACGGTGACGAGTACGAAACACAGGCCGAGATTCTAAAAATCATCCATGAAGAGATCAAACCCAAGGTCATTGGGCTGGATATATTTTCCAGCGAGCAGGTGTGGCAGGCTGCCCTGGCGCCGACCTACAATATTTTGCGTGACCGCAAGCTGGCGACCAATGCACAGGCATGCATAGATAGTGCAGTCCTGGATGCCTGGGGTAAGGCCCTGGGCCAGCCCTTATATAAGCTCTGGGGCGGCTATCGGGACAGTTTGCAGGTAATCGCCATTGCCGGCTACTACGAGGATGGCAAAAAACTGGCCGATTTCGGCACCGAAATGGAAGCACTGCGCAAAGGCGGACTCGCCGGATGCAAATTCAAGGTGGGCGGACGAAGCCCCGAAGAGGATGCGGCCCGGGTCAAGGCGGCGCGCTCTGCAGTCGGCGACGACTTCATTTTATGCGTCGATGCCAACCAGGGGTTTACGCAGCGCGACGCCATCAAATTCGGACTGTTGGTACAAGACTGCAATATCCGGTGGTTCGAAGAACCTTGCCGCTGGTATAATGACAGGTCCTCCATGGCGCTGGTACGCCA
>DATGQC010000367.1:0-3842 GCA_035304425.1 Advenella sp. | reverse complement strand
CACCAGCGGCCATATTGTCATTGGCAAAAATCAAGGCTTGGGGCTTGGAATGTACAGGTAACCGTGACAACCCTTCAATGCCAATGGCTCCTGCCTCGAATTCGTCGTCTTCCGGGATAATCTGCACGTCCGCCTCCAGACCAGCACCGGTCATGGCTTGGGCATAGCCCTGAGCGCGTTGTCTGGCGCGAAAATCTTCGGTGGTTTGTGACATGACAAACCGGATCCGAGTCGCACCTTGTTCCAGAAAGTGTCTGGCCAATATGGCTCCGGTTTCGATATGCGGGAATCCCACTTGATGAAATGGTCGTCCCGGTACGAGCCCCCAGGCTTCGATCACAGGGATGTTGAGCGCGCGTAGCATGGCCTCGGCTGCCGGCGTATGATCGTGGCGGGTCAGGATCAGGGCGGTAGGGTGCCAGCCCACGAAGGTGCGAATTGCCTGTTCTTCCAGTTCCTGCGAGTACTGGGCATTGGCCAGCAACAGTTGCAGTCCTGAGGCTTGCAGCTCGTCAGTCATGCCCTTGACCAGATCGGCAAAGGTCGCGCTCGCGATGTTCTGCATAACCGCACAAACCACCCGTCCATGTCCCGAAGCCAGTCCACCTGCCACCTGGCTGGGCACGTAGCCGATCCGATCGATAATTTCACGCAAGCGCTCTCTTAACGTCACGGAGACTTTTTCCGGCGAATTGAAGTAGCGCGACACGGTAATTGAGGAAACGCCGGCCAGAGCGGCCACGTCATGGATAGTGTATGAGCCTGCTTTGCGGCGCGTGGTACGTGAGGTTTGTTTTTGAGTCATGGTTTATCCCAATGGCGTGCTGTTTGACCAACGCCCTACAATTATATCAATGTTACCGGTAACAGTTACCGGTAACATTGGCAATCCTGACAAATGTATTCGTACGATTGACGGCACCTATGACCCGACCCCTTTTGCTAGTTGTCACTCCGTTTCCGCAGGAAGCGCTTACGCCATTGCTGGAACATGTCGAGGTTGTGCAGTGGCAGTCCTTGTCATCGCCCGCGGCGTTTTGCGCCCAGCACGGGCCAGATGTGCGGGTCCTGATTACCAATGGCATGGCTGGTGTGCCGTCGCTATGCCGCGAGGCATTGAGCAATCTGGCGCTCATTGCATGCAACGGGGTGGGGTACGACGCCATTGACCTGGGTTGGGCTGACGCTCGGGGGATTCGCGTCACCAATACGCCAGACGTTCTCTCTGCAGATGTGGCGGATTTTGCAATGGCATTGGTATTGGCTGCATTCAGGCAAGTGCCTGCGGCCGACCGGTATGTACGCGAGAACAGGTGGATTCGCCAGGGGCCATTTCCGCTGGCCAGGCGCTTCTGGGGCTCAAAAGTCGGCATTGTGGGCCTGGGACGGATCGGCCATCTGATAGCCAAGCGCGTTGTTGCATTTGATACCCAGATCGGATACACCGGCCGACGGCGACAGGAGGGGGTGGCCTATTCGTACTTCCCGACAGTACTTGCGCTGGCTGCATGGGCTGACGTGCTTATTGTGGCGATACCGGGTGGCGCCGATACGCGTCATCTGGTGTCTTGCGCCGAGCTGAAGGCGCTTGGCCCGCAAGGCGTACTGGTTAATATCGCCCGCGGGTCGGTTGTACACCAGTCGGCACTGATCGATTGCCTGGAAAGCGGTCAACTGGGTGCTGCGGCCCTGGATGTCTTTGAGGAGGAGCCCCAAGTGCCCGAATCACTGGTTCATTCGGCGTCTACGGTACTTAGTCCTCACATTGCAAGCGCCACTGTGCAAACCCGCCAGGCAATGGCAGCACTTGTAGTAGACAATATTTTGCAGCATATCAATGGCAAATGTCTTATTTCGTCTGTGAACTGAACTTATAACAAACAAGGAGGCAACATGAACCGATCCAATCCGGTACGCCGTAGCTATTTCCTGGCCGCGCTGCTGGCAGGCACAACATTTTTTTCCCCCGTTTACGCACAAGCAGATAAGTATCCGGAAAAACCCATCACATTTGTCGTTCCGTATCCGGCGGGCGGTGTGGCCGATCAGTTTGCCCGCAGTATGGCTACCGAATTGGGCAAGCGTCTGGGGGAGTCGGTTGTGGTCAGCAACCGGGCTGGCGCCAACGGCAATATTGGTTCTGCCTATGCCGCCAAGCAGCCTGCCGATGGTTATACCCTGTTACTGGGGTCGACCAGCACGCTGGCCGTGAATCCACATTTATACAAAGATATGGGCTACGACCCGATCAAGGATCTGCAACCGGTGACGCTGACGCATCAAATGCCCAATGTGTTAATTGTTGGTGCAGGCACTCCGTACAAGAGTGTTGCGGATGTCATCAAAGCTGCCAAGCGTGAGCCGGGGCGTATTCCGTTTGGCTCTGCGGGAAATGGCAATTCTATGCATTTGGCGGGAGAACTATTCCAGAAACAGAGTGGCGCAAAACTAATGCATGTTCCATATAAAGGCGCGCCTCCGGCGCTCACGGATGTTATGGGAGGGTCGCTGCCAACGATGTTTATCAATCTGCCTGCGGTGGTCAGTTACGCCAGTTCGGACAAGATCAGAATACTTGCCGTTGCGGCGCCGGCGCGATCGAAAGTGTTGCCGGACGTGCCTACGTTTGAGCAGGCGGGCGTGCCTGGGGTAATTTCCAGCGTCTGGAATGGCATTCTCGTTCGCAGAGGTACACCGGACTCGATCGTCAAAAAACTGAATCAGAACATCGTGGCGATCCTGCAATCAGAGGCGTTTCGCCAGCCGTTGGAAAGTCAGGGGTATGAAGTGCTGTCCTCCACCCCGCAGGCGTTTGCCGATTTACTGCAAAAAGACACAAAGACGATGGGCGAACAAGTTCGCGATGCGGGTATTCAAATAGACTGATCGAGGTAATGTTGTGCAGAGAAAACTACATCAATTGCGCAGCCAGCGCTGGTTTGCGAGCGACGACATTCGGGGGTTCGCGCATCGTCAGCGGATGCAGCAGCAGGGGCTCGCGCGTGAAGAATTCATGGGTCGCCCGATTGTCGGTATTCTGAATACCTGGAGCGATCTATCGCCCTGCCATGCGCATCTTCGTGATCGCGCCCAGGCGATCAAGCGTGGCGTGTTGCAGGCTGGGGGTTATCCGCTGGAGTTGCCGGCCATGAGTCTTGGCGAGGTTATGGTCAAGCCCACGACAATGCTGTATCGGAATTTTCTTGCCATGGAGGCTGAAGAGTTGATACGCAGCCTGCCCCTGGATGGCGTGGTGTTGCTGGGCGGCTGTGATAAAACCACGCCGGGCCTGGTGATGGGGGCCATGTCCATGGATGTGCCTGCGCTGTTTTGTCCGGCTGGCTCCATGTTGAATGATCGTTATCAGGGACAGGCGGTCGGGGCGGGAACGCACACCAAAAAATACTGGGAGCAGTACACCATCGGCAATATTGACCAGCCTGAATGGATCAGCCTGGAAGCCCGCATGACCCGCGCGCCTGGCACATGCAACACGATGGGCACGGCCAGCACCATGACTTCCATCGTCGAGGCCATGGGGCTGGCCCTGCCCGGTTCAACTAGCCTGCCAGCCATGGACGCAGCGCATACCCGCATGGCCTGGGCCTGCGGTCAGCGCATCGTCGCCATGATCTGGGAAGACTTGCGCCCCTCTCGCATTCTGACCCGCGACGCGTTCCTGAATGGGGTCGCGACCTGGATGGCGCTGGGCGGTTCCACCAATGCTGCCGTCCACTTGCCCGCGATGGCAGGGCGCGCCGGGATTGCATTGAACCTTGACGATTTCGATGCAATAGCACGCCAGGTGCCGGTGCTGGCCAATCTGTTTCCTTCGGGCAACC
>DATGQC010000366.1:0-5127 GCA_035304425.1 Advenella sp. | reverse complement strand
ATCCGCTGGATGTTTACCGACGCAACTTCATTGGGCCGGACGCATTTCCGTACCGGGCGGCGGCAGGCGCATTGCTTGACTCGGGTGATTATCCTAAGGTCATGGACGCGGCCATCGCCCAGGGGGGTCTTGAAGAGCTGCTGCAAAGACGGGATCAGGCGCGGGCTCAGGGACGACTGTATGGCATTGGTTATGCGGCGATCGTTGAGCCCTCTATTTCCAATATGGGTTATATCACCATTGCGCTGACGCCGGAACAGCGGGCCAAAGCCGGCCCCAAAAACGGCGGCATCGCAGCGGCCACAGTCAATATTGATCTGCTGGGCAGCGTCACCGTCATTATCGCGTCGTCGCCCGCAGGGCAGGGGCATGTCACGGTGTGCGCCCAGGTGGTGGCGGACGTATTCGGTCTGCAGCCCAGGGACATCAACGTAAACGTAGATTTTGATACAGACAAGGACGCCTGGTCTGTCGCTGCGGGTAACTACTCCAGCCGGTTTGCCGGCGCCGTCGCAGGAACGGTTCACCTGGCGGCAACGAAATTGAAGGGAAAAATGGCCGAAGTGGCAGCGCATCAGCTTGGCTGCGACGCTTCGGACATCGTTTTTGACGGCGGCATGGTCTTTCGAGCTGGCCAGCCGGATAAGGCCTTGCCCTTTGCGCGTTTGGCCAGCAGTGCGCATTGGGCCCCTGCTGAGCTGCCAGATGGCATGGCGCCTGGCATGAGAGTGACCGAATTCTGGACGCCGCCGTCTTTGGGCGCACCCACTGACGATGACCGCGTCAACACCTCGGCAGCCTACGGTTTTGCCTTTGATATATGTGCGTTGGAGATTGATCGCAAGACCGGACGGGTCACGATAGACCGTTATGTGACCGCCCACGATGCGGGAAAAATCCTTAACCCTGCCATGGCGGACGGGCAGATCCGGGGCGCGTTCGCCCAGGGACTGGGGGCTGCCTTGCTGGAGGAGTTTCGCTATGGCGAAGATGGTGGATTTCAGTCTGGCACCTTCGCCGATTATCTGGTGCCGACAAGCTACGAGGTACCGGATCCCGTTATCGTGCATCTGGAAACGCCCAGCCCGTTCACGCCATTGGGCGCAAAAGGACTTGGCGAAGGCAACAATATGAGCACGCCGGTGTGTATCGCCAACGCTGTCGCGGATGCCTTAAGCCCCTTGGGCGGACAGCCGGATATTCGCCTGCCCTTGACGCCGAACCGTGTGCTCGATCTTATGGGGTTTGATGACCCGCCGCCGTCTGGCGACGTTCAGGTTCAGAAACCGGCAAAGAAGGCAGGGCGTGGGCAAGCCCTGTCTGCATCCGGAGAGACGCAAATTCCGGCATCGCCAGACAAAGTATTCGATGTGCTGATGGATCCGCAAGCGCTTGCCAAAGTGATTCCTGGCTGCCGGGAACTGCAGCGTATCGGTGAGAACCAGTATCGCGCCGACGTAACGATCAGCATCGGCATGATCAAAGCGCGTTATGAAGCCACGATTTCCCTTACCAATATCAATCGCCCGCATTCATTGCACCTGCAGGGTACGGGTGTTTCGTCGCTTGGCGGCGCGGAAGGCGGTGGCGACATCGTGCTGCAGGCCAATGAGCACGGCACGTTGATGCAATACCAGTACGACGCCGAAGTGCAGGGCAAGGTTGCCGCTGTGGGCGGGCGCATGCTGGAAGGCGCCGCCCGCATGGTGCTGGGCCAGCTTTTCGAGCAGCTTGGCCGCCAGGCGGCGGGAGAGGGCGCCGGCAGCGCCTCCGCTGGCGTCTGGCACCGCGTTTTGCGGTTTCTGAGGATAAAGAAATGAAGCCACAGGCATTTGATTACAAGCGTGTTGACAAGGTGTCCCAGGCACTGCAATGGCTGCACGAAGCGGGTGAAAACGCGCGCATTTTGGCGGGTGGGCAGTCGCTGGTCATTTTGCTGAACATGCGTCTGGCCCGGCCTGCCTATCTGTTGGATATTTCACGGTGCGAGGAACTCAATTATCTCAGGCAGGAAAAAGGCATGGTGTGCGTTGGCGCCAGCACCACACAAGCGCAATTGCAATACTGGCCAGATCTGGCCCGAGCGGCGCCCATGCTGGCAGAGGCGATGCCGTTTATCTCCCACTATCAGATCCGCAACCGGGGAACTGTTGTTGGCTCTATCGCGCATGCGGATCCCAGTGCGGAGCTGCCCCTGTGTCTGGCCACGCTGGGTGGCCGGGTTGTGCTGCGCTCGCAGCAAGGCTCGCGTGAGCTGGATTCTGCGCAGTTTCAGCAAGGCTTGCTCACGACGGCCAAGAAGGCCGATGAATTGGTCAGCGAGGTACGCTTTCCGGTGGCCAAGGCCGGCCACGGCTATGCGTTCGATGAATTTGCGCTGCGTCGTGGCGATTTTGCAATTGTCGCTTGCGCAGCAGATGCGGGGCCGGAACGGATCCGGCTGGGGATTGGCGGTGTTGCAGACAAGCCGGTGGTGGTGGAATGGTTGCGCAAGGATCAGTCCTCGTTCAGGGACCAATTGAATGATCTGGCCTGGCAGCTGAACGCTCAGGATGATCAGCATGCTTCGGCGGCGTATCGGCGTCACCTGGTGCGGGAACTGGGGCTAAGCACGATCGAAACGGCGCTTTCCCGTTGTGCAAAAAACAAGGACTAGTCATGTCAGAACAATATACCCGCCATCCCATCAACCTAACGGTCAACGGCATTGCCCGCAGCGGTCACGCCGAAAGCCGCATGCTGCTGTCCGATTTTATCCGGCACGAATTGGGAGCCACAGGCACGCATGTCGGGTGCGAGCATGGCGTTTGCGGCGCGTGCACGGTCCAGATTGATGGCGTTGCCACGCGATCCTGTTTATGCCTGGCGCGCCAGGTTGACGGATGCGATCTGCGCACTGTCGAAGGCCTGGGCAACGACGACGGCACGCTTGGCATTTTGCAGCAGGCGTTCAAAAAGCATCACGCGCTGCAATGTGGTTTTTGCACGGCCGGCATTCTTATGTCCAGCGTCGACTTTCTGCGGCGATTTGCCGATCCGACCGAAGAGCAGGTTCGCGACATGCTGTCAGGCCACTTGTGCCGATGCACCGGCTATACACCGATCGTAGAGGCCATCCTCGAGGTCGCCAACCAATTGAAAACTGAAAAAGCGGAGACTTCACATGCTTGATCTGGGAAGCACTTTTATTCAAAGTGTTGAACGTAACCCGAACGCGCCGGCCCTGGTGGCCGAGGGAAAGCGCCTGACCTATGCGCAATGGTTCGATATCATCAAAACAGTGGCGGGAGGTCTTGAAAAACAGGGACTTGGACATGGCGACCACTTGCTGGTCGTGATGCAGAATCGCTGGGAGATGGCGACCGTGCACTGGGCATGCCAGTTGCTTGGCGTGATCGTGACACCGCTGAACTGGCGATCCAAGGCAGACGAGATCGATTACTGTATTGCGGATTCAACCGCCAAACTCATTGTCTATGACGATTCCTGCATCGAGGCGGTGCGCGAATCCGAGAGGGTTCCAGACATTGGTGCGATTGCCGTCGGCGAGGCTGTGGCCGGTAGTCATCGGTTCGAGGACCTGCTGGCAGCCACGCCAATCAAGGGCGAGTCGCGCGCGAGCGCGGAAGATTTCTCGCTCATGCTCTATACGTCGGGCACCACAGGCAAGCCCAAGGGCGTGCCGCGCCGCCATCGGCAGGAGCGCGCTGCGGCCCTGGCGCACGTCGCACAAAACCTATACGCCTGCGGGGAACGTACCCTGGGGGTGATGCCGCTTTATCACACCATGGGCGTGCGCTCTTTATTGTCCATGGCGCTGATCGACGGATGCTTTGTGTGCATGCCCAAATTCGATGTCGGCCAGGCTTTGTCTCTTATTGAAAGCGAGGGCGTGACAAATCTTTATCTTGTGCCCACACTCTATCACGACATGCTGTCTCATCCGCAGTTTGCTGCCACCGACGTCAGCCGGGTACGCAAGTTGGGATTTGCCGGCGCGCCGATGTCCGAAGCGCTATTGCGCCGCATCGATAAGGCGTTTTCTCCGGATCTGTTTGTGAATCACTATGGCAGTTCCGAGGTGTACACCATGGCGATCACCCAGAATGCACGGCTCAAGGCGGGCGCTTGCGGGCGTGCCGCCATCAATTGCCGCCTGCGCGTGATCAGGCTTGGCAGCGTTAATCCGGAAGAACGGGTGCAAGCCATGGAGGAAGGGCAGATTATTGCCCACCTGGATGGCGACGAGGCGTTCGAGGGCTACTGGAATCGCCCGGATGCCAACGAGAAATCGCTGATTGGCCGCTGGTATTTCACCGGTGATATTGGTTACTACGATGCCGATGGCGACTTGTTCGTAAGCGGACGTGTGGATGACATGATTATCAGCGGCGGCGAAAACATCTCGCCGGTAGATATCGAATCTGTGATTTCACTGCATCCGGCGGTCGATGAGGTGGCGGTGGCCGGCGTCAAAGATGAACGCTGGGGCCACCGGGTAGTGGCATTCGTCAAGCGCCAGGGGAGCGTGGACGCTCAGGAGCTTGACCGGTACTGCCGTTCCACCGATTTGGCCAATTTCAAGCGGCCGCGCGAGTATGTCTTTGTGACCGCCTTGCCCAAATCACCCGTTGGAAAAATTCTGCGACGCAAGCTGGTGTCGGGGGAATACGAAACCGACGCCAGTTGCGAACCCAAAGCTGCTATCACTAACTGAACTTTTTTAAATAAGGATGACCGAATGAGTCAAATCAAACACCCTGCGCATGATCTGCTGGAAAACCTGGATGGCTTTCGGGTCGACATTGATCCGGCGAAACAGCGGGCCGATATCGTGCTCGCGCGTCCCCCGTTCAACATTATTTCCATGCCTGAACGCGAGCAGCTGCGCCTGGTCTTCGAAGCGCTGGACGCCAATGACGACGTACGTGTCATTGTATTGCGTTCCGAAGGCGAACATTTTTCCAGCGGCGGCGATATTCGCGGTTTTCTGGAGGCTTCGCCCGAACATGTCTCCAAACTGGCCTGGAATATTGCGTCGCCTGAGCGCTGCTCCAAACCGGTTATTGCCGCCAACCGGGGCTATTGCTTCGGCGTGGGTTTCGAAATTTCGCTGGCCTGCGACTT
>DATGQC010000365.1:0-3315 GCA_035304425.1 Advenella sp. | reverse complement strand
ATTCGAACATAGCCCGGTTCCCGTCAGTTCAGCGTTTCGTTATCGTCTACCGGCCGTAGCGGCAGCTTGAGAATCAGATCAGCCACCACCCACATCACACCTGTAATCAATCCCGACAGCAGCCAGGTCCAGCCGCCCCAGGCGCCCTGCAGCCACGCATTCAGCAAATGACCGGGAAAGGGGGCCAGAAAAAAGACGGGAAGCATCTGCAACATCTGGCTGATAAAACCGAACTGCACCATCCTGCGCCGAAACACCAGGGCGCCGAAGATCACCAGCACATAGCTGAGCGCGTGCTCGCCCATGACATTGGCATCATGCACGTCCATCAGCAAACCGAATATCAGGGCGCTGGTCAGGCCGACCCCGCGCACCTGCTGCACGCACCAGAAGGCCAGCACCAGGATCAGAATGTCGGGCGCGCCTTCCCATGCGCGCCAGGGAAGCAGCGAGGCCAGCCAGGTCAGGACAATGGTGATCCAGGCGTAGATAGGGCTTGAACCGTAGAAGTAATTGGTCCGCTGCAATGGCTCAAGTGCGGTCAGGCTACGTTTGACCATCTCAGTTCACCCTGCCCGGCAAGGTGCTTTCCGAAGTGTCGGTCAGCGACGCCGGAATATCCGGCAGATTATCCGTGGGAACCAGCAGCACGAGAAAGTGACGATAGCGTTCGGGATGCGCCGATGGCACGGCGCGCGCACGCATGAAGCCTTCCGCTGAATTGTTGTCGACTGCCGCGATTTTTCCGACCGACAGGCCTTGCGGATAAATGCCGCCGATACCGCTGGTCACCAGATCATCTCCGGGCCGAATATCGGCGCCCAGCCCCAGATAACGCACGTCCAGCCGGCCCGTTTGTCCCGAGCCGAACGCAATGACCCGCAAGCCGTTGCGCAGCACCATGACCGGCACCGAAATCTTATTGTCGGTAATCAGGGTCGCCTCGGAGGTCATGGGCGTGACGCGCCGGATCTGGCCGACCACCCCGCCCTCGTCGATCACCGGCATGCCCGGTCGAATACCGTCGTTGCTGCCTTTGGTCAGCACCAGGGTCTGGTTTAGCGGATTGACTGAGGTGTACAGAATTTCCACGGCGACAGAAGGCGTCTGCACCGTTGTCTTGACAGCGAGCAGACGCCGCAACTGGGCGTTTTCCGCAGCCATCTGCGCAGCGTGCGTCGACAGCTGGGCCAGCTCGATGCGCTGCCGCTGGACCGCCGCGCTTTCCTGTTTGGCGATGGTGATGGCATTGGACCAGTCATACACCTGCGTGACCGCGTCGCGCGGCCACATGGCGGTTTTCTGGAACGGATAAAGCATCACGGACACCACTTTGCGCACCGGCTCGATATAGCCGGTTTGCGAATCGGCGATCATCAGGCCCACGCAAAAAATAGCCAGAAAAAAAAGTCTGACCTCTGCAGCTGGCCCGTGAGTGAAAAAACGTAATGAACTGTTTTGCTGCATAGGGCAACCGTAAACGGAACGATCAGGAAGACAACAGCAGAAAAGGATGCAACGCGCGCGCGCCGCATCCCTCAGACGGTGTTAGTCGTCAATAAAAATCTGGCCGAGCTTGTCAATATGTTCCAGCGCTTCGCCACATCCGCGCACCACGCAGGTCAGGGGATCATCGGCGACCACAACCGGGATGCCGGTTTCTTCCTGAAGCAAACGATCCAGATCCTTGAGCAGCGCACCGCCACCGGTCAGGGCGATACCCTTGTCGGTAATGTCGGCGCCCAGTTCGGGCGGCGTCTGTTCCAGCGCGATTTTCACAGCAGACACGATCTGGTTGAGCGGCTCGGTGAGCGCTTCGAGAATTTCATTGGAAGACACGGTAAAGCTGCGCGGCACGCCTTCCGAGAGGTTGCGGCCCTTGACTTCCATTTCCCGTACTTCGGTGCCGGGAAACGCGGAACCGATGGTTTTCTTGATCGCCTCGGCAGTCGGCTCGCCGATCAGCATCCCGTAGTTACGGCGGATATAGTTCATGATGGCTTCATCGAACTTGTCGCCACCCACGCGCACCGAGCCCTTGTACACCATGCCGCCAAGGGAAATGACGGCCACTTCGGTCGTGCCGCCGCCAATGTCGACAACCATCGAACCGCTGGCGTCGGACACATTCAGGCCGGCGCCGATGGCTGCCGCCATCGGCTCTTCGACCAGGAAAACCTGGCGGGCGCCTGCGCCCTGGGCCGATTCGCGAATGACCCGGCGTTCCACCTGGGTCGAGCCGCAGGGTACGCATACGATGATGCGCGGGCTCATGGTAAACAGGCTGCGCGGATGCACGATACGGATGAACTGGCGCAACATCTGTTCGGTCACTGAATAGTCGGCGATCACACCGTCTTTCATGGGCCGGATGGCCTCGATATTGCCCGGCACCCGGCCCAGCATCTGCTTGGCCGCATGGCCGACCGCCTGGATGATCTGCCGACCGTTGGAACCGCCTTCGGTGCGGATGGCGACAACCGATGGCTCATCAAGCACAATGCCTTTGCCGCGCACATAGATCAGAGTGTTGGCCGTACCCAGGTCAATGGCCATATCTGTGGATAAAAAGCTTCTTAGAAATCCGAACATAATCGCTCAGTTTAAAAATAGGGTCAGAGGAAGGTTTTGCGGAGCGCAAAAGGACTCAACACACGGGTTTGAACGAGTGAACACGTAATCATAACGTATAATTACTTTAGGATCGCGTGATTTATTGTTTTTGCAGACTGTTTTTCCCAAACCGCTGACTATTTTCAGACAACCTTCACGCGATGTATCCGGCGACTCAATTAATTTCTGAAAAACAAGCGTTTATGGCCCTTACCGAAAACGATGTGAACCGCATTGCCCGCCTTTCCCGGCTCGAACTGGATCCGGCAGAACAGGCGCAGGCGCTCACCGATCTGAACAGCATTCTTGGTCTTATTGAAAAGCTTCAGGCTGTGGACACCCAGGGGGTCGAACCGCTGGCCCATCCCCTGTCGGCCATCCAGGACATTGCCCTGCGTCTGCGCGAAGACGCCGTCACCGAAATTCCCTCCGAAACCACCCGTTCCCGGCTCATGGCCAACGCCCCGGCCCAGGAAGACGGTCTGTTTCTAGTTCCCAAAGTAATCGAGTAACCCATGACCGACATTTCCAGTTTCAGTCTGTCCGGACTGCGCCAGGCGCTGGACGGCAAACAGGTCAGTGCCGTCGAACTTGCCGAAGCCGCACTCAATCGCGCCGGCCAGCACGCCAGCCTGAATGCATTTTTGCATATTGATCCCGAACTGACGCTCGCCCAGGCACGTGCCGCCGACGAGCGCATCG
>DATGQC010000364.1:0-9053 GCA_035304425.1 Advenella sp. | reverse complement strand
AGAAAGCGGCCGCCCGCCAGCCTGTTCGGTAATCGTCGGCGCTGGCAGCCGCACCCCCAGCAATAGCACCGCAGACAACGCAGCCACCACCGCCTGCACCAGAAACGTCGCGGCAAACTTATACGGGCCCCACATATCCATGGTCCAGGTCACCAGTTGCGGGCCGATGACACCAGCCACCACCCCACCGGCCATGACAAGAGACAAGGCCCGCGCGCGCCTGGCTTTCTCCACCCCATCGGCCGCGGCAAAACGAAACGTCAATACCACCGCGGCATAACTGCCACCAAAAAACGTGGCCAGACAAAACAGCCAGAACCATGCCTGTATCACAGCGACCATCGCCAGCAGGCCGGTTAAGACACCCGCGCCGGTACCCACGAGAAAGGCGGCTCGCCGGCCATAACGCTGGGCAATTTTGCCCACAGGCAAAATACAGGCAGCCATGCCTACCACGAAGATAGAAATGGGCAACGTCGCCAGCACCGGTGACGGCGCCAGATTCTCACCCACAATGGAGCCGGTGGCATAAACCACCACCGAGTTGGCGCCCGCCAGCGCCTGCGCCGTAGATAAACGCCAGATATTTCCCCGCTGGACGCTTTCGGGAAGTATTAAAGAAGAGTCATCAATGGCGGCGTTGCTGGGCTTCATGTTAATCGTATGGGTTGTGCAATTTAATATTGGGAACCAGATACATACCTTACCGCGAAACACCACGCGTCACCATAATGACCCGACTCACAGCACTGATTATTATTTCTGGTTATTAATGTATTATTCTAAGTCATTAAAGAGCACGTCGCCCATTACCTAACCAGCAACGAAAAAATCAACTGCGCGCGGAATACGGCCGCGACCACCCGGTCGCTAAAATTTAATGATTGATGGTTCAGGCTGTACATGCCACATACCCTTTTCCGGCGCAAGAAGATAAAAAAACCCCGTAATTCAAAGAATTAACGGGGTTTTTACTTTGCTCGGGCGTGAGCATATGAATTCTGGCGGAAGCTGTGAGATTCGAACTCACGGAAGGTTTAACCCTTCGCCGGTTTTCAAGACCGGTGCATTCAACCGCTCTGCCAAGCTTCCTGTTGATGCGAGACCCATCTCTGGTGCACTCGGCCGGAATCGAACCGGCACGGGCGCAATGCCCGAGAGATTTTAAGTCTCTTGTGTCTACCTATTTCACCACGAGTGCGTGAACTGGAGAAACGAGAATATAGCACATCTGATTTACCAGCGTCTACACACCTGCAAGAAAAATCCGATAAACCAGTCATTGCACCCGTTATTCGTGACATCCATGCGACAGCCTGCAGGCAACGCACCTGAAGCACGATCGGAAGGAACACAATTTACGGCATGCTCCCCTGCGGCTATATACGCACAGGGCATTACATGGCATTCTTGACAGATACGGTGCGTTGCCAATGTGGCCGGACACAAGCCGCCGAAAAACGTTAGATGGATGGCTGCCCCCTGGCGCCCAAGGCGGGTTTTATCAATGCGCCACAACACACACGCAGGCCATAACAGACACCAGACACGCGGCAATGCCATGCGCTTATTCTTAGCCGGCTGGCGGGCATTTCGATCAATTACAAATTATCTATTTATTTATCAATATCTTATATAAATCATCGCCCATTTGTAACAGACTGAACTCGCGCTATTGCATCTGTCGTATTTCAGAAACACATTAGACACACAATTAGAACGATAATCAGCGTAACGGTATCTCGTTTACACGCGGGTAAATGAGATATATGCTATTTAAATAGCAAGATAAACAAGAATTTCAAATCAGGAGGTCGATATGAAAAAAATATTGGTCATGTTTTTGTTGGCACTGGGCGCCCTGAGCGGCTGTGTCGGCTACGCCGGCGATGGTTACGGGCGTTATTCTGACCGTTACGATGGTTACGGCGGGGGCTATGGCTCCAGTTATTATGGCAGCGGCTATCGCAGCGGCTACCGGGATGTCGACTACCGGCGCAGCGATCGCCGTGATTGGGAGCGCCGCCAGGAAGCACGCCGCGACGCAGCACGCCATCGCGACAGAAATGACTGGCGCGACCGCCGGGACCATGATCGCAGCAACTGGAATAACCGCCGGGATCGCGACCGGCCCAGCTTCTCTTCCTACCGCCAGACCCAGCGCGGCATGGAAGGCGCCAGCCGAAAACTGGAGCAATTGCGCAACAGTCAGGGACGTTAAGTGGGTAAATGTGTAGATTTTAAGGCACACCCCACTTGTCATTAAATCGAAGTTTATGTTAATATCCTTTTCTTCGCTGATTTAGGTGAATACGTCGGGGCATAGCGCAGCCTGGTAGCGCATCTGGTTTGGGACCAGAGGGTCGTAAGTTCGAATCTTACTGTCCCGACCACATAAATATTAGCGATATCAAATACTTAGGCCGTTTAAAGAGTGCGAATCTTTAAGCGGCTTTTTTATTGCTGTGGGACTTTTGCGGGACCTTGTTCGCATACCGAATCTGCGTCTGGCGGATCATCGCATACAGGTTGAGCGTTGTGCGCGAACATGATTATTCCCCTCAGGGTCGCTACCAATACCGCCTTAAAGACATTCTCAGGCCATTCGAAATAACCGCCAACTACGTGGACGCCGACTATCAGCCATTCTTTGCCATGTACGGCTTCGAAGATGAGCCAGGTGAAGACTATCCGTTCAACCAGCCTGCGCTGCAACGCAGTACTGCGGACTACCTCGCTTATCTTGCGCAGCCCAGCTAACGATTGCGAGTGCCGTATATTGACCGTGCCGGCGGGAAGAACCCCCGGGCGAAGACTGGTGAAAAACACATTGGCAGCGATGCACTTTCAATGCCCGGTTCCTCGCTTAAACGTTGCAGCAAAAGCCGAACCGCCGGGGTTTCATTTTCACGCGATCAAACTACCCGGACTTCTTGCGCAGTGCGCCAGCAAATGGATAAACGGCAAAGCGTTCCTATACGCCCGCATCGCTACGCCTTCCCGCGCCGCCCGGTCCGGTTTAAAAAACGGGCGCAGCTTTTCCTTCCATCCTGATATTGACGCATGTCGCAGCATGGTTATCGACTGCTTTCTTAAGAACCTCGTCCAGCTGTTCTGCATGCGCTGCGTAACCGCCTTGCGCGCCCAGCGCCGATGCCAGCAGATCATAGCGAGCGGCCTCGCTCAATGTGCACCCATACAGCCTGTCAGGTCCGTACTCACGCAATTGGATCATATACTCAGCGTTCCAGCGAGAATCATTTCCGACAACGGCAATAAACGCAGCGTTTTCGCGGGTGGCTGTTTCAAACTCAGTACTGTGAAAGCCCACCGTGCCATCACCCATCATGGCAATAATCGTCGCCGCGGGTCGGACGATACTTGCAGCGACCGCATAACATAAGGCGCCGCCGATCGCGCCAGACAACCCATTGATAATCCGGGTCGGCGCCTGACAAAACGCCTGCGCCCATTGGCCGAATTCTCCACCATCACATATCAGGATCGGGTCTTGCGCCTCATCCAGTATTTTCTGAACTGCCTTGCATATGGCATATGGTCCGGGATGGACAGTGTTCTCTTCAGCCGGCAGCTTCAGCGCGCGGTTTGAAATGGCGCCATCGACCTCCTCCAGCCATGCGCTTCGATTCCCAGGATAGGCGTCATCGCACAGCCCGCGCAATGCCGCATCTGAATCGGCTATCGCGTGTTTGTACAAACGCGCTCCCAATAGTTGTCTGGCACGCTCAATCATTGCCTGATCCGGATCGATAACAATGATTTCCGTGTCCGGATTCATGGCGGCAGATCCGCCAAAGCCCACCGTGAAGTCCAGTGTTTTGCCAACCAGAACGACCAGATCTGCTTTCTTCAGCACCTGCGGGAAATGTCCCAGAGACGGATCCCGCAGCCCGCGGGGGCTTTCCATGGCAATAACCGGTGTCTGCAGAACGTCGGCTATACGTTTTCTTAAATCGGGCGCGCGACTCGCGTTGTTCACCGGACCGACCAGCACCAGTGGCCGTTTTGCTTTGGCCATCCGCTCCGATATTTGCTGAGCGTCGACCCGCGCGAGTGGCTGACTGACGCGGGAAGGCGTGTGTCCGCGCTTTACTTTACTACTATCGACTTTTTCCTGTAATAGATCAAATGGCATTGCAATGTGGACCGGGCCGGGTCGGCCCGATAACGCCAAAGAGATTGCCGATGTAATGTTTTGATCTATTTCCTGCGCGCGACATAAACGCGAGGATTTTTTGACAAGCTTTCCGGTCACCGCTATCTGATCCAGCTCCTGGAATGCGCCCATACCGTCCTGCGAAAGAGGCGAATCGCCCGAGAGCAGCAAGACCGGGCTTTCAGCCAGACGGGCTGAAAACACGGGCGACAGGCAATTGGTGATGCCGGGAGCTGCCGTGACCAGCGCGACGCCAATTTCACCCGTCAGCTGCGCCCAGGCATCGGCCATATAAACCGCAGCCGCTTCGTGACGTACATGGACAATGCGAATGTCGGCATCAATGCAGGCATCGTAGATAGGCATAATCTGATTGCCTGAAAGACTGAATACTGTTTTGACGCCTGCGCGCCGCAATGCGTCTGTAACAAGTTGAGCACCTAGCATAAACACAATTACCTTCATAAAGTTAAACGATGGCGGTCAACGGCCGTTAAATGCCTTAAAACTTCAACGCCTGACATATTGTTTTTTAAATATCTGATATCACGGTGTATTCCCTTTTCTGTTTGCATGACGCCAGTCATGCCGCCCCCGGTGATTCCCTCATATAGAGTGCATTGCGATCAAGCCCGCAATTGATCGGTGAACGATCGGCTCACCTGGGGTTGATTTTCTGCTCTGCGATAATTGTTTTCCAGGATGCCAATTCATCCGTGATCTTTTGCGTCATATACACATGCCCTTGCTCGGCAGCCGTCAGCCCAAGGTCCTGGAATTTTTTCTTCATGCGTTCAGAAGCCATTGCTGTTTGGATGCCCTGCTCCATCTTTTCCACGATACGATCGGGCGTGCCTTTCGGAACTACCACGCCAAACCAGCCCTGAGCGTCAAACTCCTTATCAATTTGCTCCTTTACCGTCGGGACATCAGGCAGAACAGGAGATCGCTCACCGCTGGTAACGGCAATTGCTTTGACGTCCCCGGAAGCGATAAAAGGCATCAGCGCGGCCAGGTTTGCTGTGACGACCTGAATCTGCCCGGCAATCAGATCTGTCAACGCCAGGGTTTCTCCGCCATAAGGAATGTGCGTCATCTTGCTGCCGGTCACATGCATCAGCATTTCAGATGCCATATGCGTCTGGCTTCCGACACCGGAGGATCCGAAATTGATACCCGACGTATTTTGCCGGATGTAAGCGAGCAGCGCTACAAGATTATCGGCAGGTATCTTTTTGTTTATCGCCACAACAAATGGGCCAAGAGAAACGATACTGACGCTCTTGAAATCGCCCACCCGATAAGGAAGATCCTTATATAGATTGGGATTTACCGTGAGCATACTGCCCGAAACCATCAGCATGGTGTATCCGTCTGGCCTGGCTCTGGCCACCTGTGATGCAGCCACTGCGCCACCGGCGCCCACCCTATTTTCCACTACGATCGTCTGGCCCCATTGCCCAGTCAGTTCTTGTCCTAGTGCTCGAGACAGCATATCTGCTGTCCCGCCTGCGGGAAAAGGCGAGATCAGGCGTACCGGCTGGGTTGGCCAGTCGCCCGCGAAAACCGGAGTACCAATAAGAAAACAGGCCATACAGGCAGCGATACAGCGAACAACCAGTCGCGTTAACACACTTGGTGCTTTGCACATCTTTGCCTTCTCCTTGAATTACTTTTGAAATAAATAAATCCGGATTCAAGCAAAAGGCGCTGTCAAAAAAATCGACAGCAATGCTGCCACCTTTTGATGCTGTTTATTATTCTTTAAAGACAAAGCAAAGTAAAAGCAAAAAAAATTGTGCTAATTAAAATTAAATTTTAAATGGTCGATTTTTATTCAACTGAAAATACCTCGTCATGAGCAGTCAACGAGGCTTCTGCAGCGCATATTGTGGGCGCCAGCCCGGTGGCAAATATCCTGCCCTATTAAAATTTTGCGAAGTGATCGGGGGCCGGCGTTAACCTTATATCCAGCCACTGGCGGCCTCATATCCTCTGGGACTACACCGCCGACGAACCGGCCAGCGTTGGTTTTGCCATTCCTGCCACGCCAACCCTATTGCTGCTCTATACCCGTGTCACGCACAATTGCTTCGTACTTGACCATCTCCGAAGCAATAAATTTGGCGAATGCATCAGGCGACAGGGGCGTCGGAGTCAGCCCTTTTTCCTTCAGGCTGTTTTGAAACGCCGAGTCGGCCAGGATCGTCATGACGTCTTCGTTGATCTTGTTTTTGACCGCAGCAGGCAAGCCTTTAGGCCCGAACAAACCGAACCAGTTGGTCAGTTGCAACTGCGGCATGCCCTTCTCGACCGCCGTGGGCACCTCCGGCAAAAGGGCTTCGCGCTTATCCCCCGCGACAAGTAAAGGCCTGATCTTGCCGGCCTGGATATTACCCAGCAATGGCGGCGTGGTAGCGAAAAACAAATCGATCTGTCCGCCCACAAGGTCCGTCACGGCAAGCGCGGTTCCCCGGTAGGGAACATGGACCAAAGACAGACCTGTCAGTTTGCGCAATACTTCGCCGGCCATATGTTGTTGCCCCCCGACGCCGGGCGATCCGTATGTAAGTTGGGAGGATTTGCCTTGCAACGCAAGCAGCTCTTCTATGGACTTGATACCCCGGCTCGGACCGGCAGCCAGAACCAAAGGCGCAGATGCGACTAAGTTCAAGGCGGTCAGGTCCGCGACCGGATCATATCGAATATCCTTGAATACCAGCTTGTTAATGGATACCTCCGGCGTGTAGGCAAGCTGCAAGGTGTAACCATCAGGCGCGGCGCGTACGACCTGCTCGGTGGCAATCATGCCGCTGGCGCCGCCTTTATTCTCAACAACAACCGGCTGGCCCCACTTCTCGGTGAGCGCATTCGCCAGCAGCCGCGCCACAATGTCAGTAGAGCCACCAGGCGCGTAACCCACGATCAGCCTGACGGACTTTTCAGGATAAGCGGCATGCACGGCAGATGTGCCAAGCGCCAACATGGAAAATAACACTGCTATCAAGATACGTGTTTTCATATGACTCCTCCAGTGGCAGGACCGCCACGCCATTTTTTGCGTTATCCATCCAGTCGAGGGTTCGTCAGACCCCGCTGGCCTGCATCCTTTGCGTATGCAACACAGCTGAAGAGACCGGCAGGCCGGTTGCCAGATCGATGACGCTGATCGCCCTCCCTGTCTGCGCATCCAACAAATGAAGATGCGTCGTGGCCCCTGACTGCTCGTTCAGCAGTCCGTAGTGATCGTCCCCTACGGAAAATCTCAAGAGCCAATTGTCATTACTATCCGACGTCATGCGGACGGCCTGCTCCCCACCCAGAATCGCCATCAATGTGGTAAACGCCCGGGCCATGGGACGCGGATTATAACGACGGTCTATAAAAGCATGCCGCGGGAAATATCCGCGATCCACATCCATGAAGGTGTCATAGACATACTGAATCCCTCTCGTGCTGGCGGCAAGCACCATCGCCACAGCAACACTCGCGACGTTGGCGGCGTCATCCGCCCTTTCCGTGGCGATGCCTGGACCTGACAGTTTCAACGACGCCAGTATTTCAGCGCCAGTCCGATCGTGAAAGGCCCGCATTTGGCGTGCAGCGCGCTGTAGACACTGAGTTGGGCCCACGCGCACGGTAATGCCATCGATCACGCCATTTTTTACTGCCTGCGTGACCAGATCGATGGCGCCATCAAGCTCTTCGATCTCGAAGCCGGCTCGTACTGCATGAGAGAAATGCATGCCGTCATATTGCGAGGGATCGGCAGTAAGAAGCTTGGCATAATATATCTTCACGCCATGCTCGCGGCGTATGGCGGCCAGCTGCGGGGCCGTTTTCTCAAAGCGCTGTGCCGTCAAATTCACCTCAAAGGCGCTCACGCCCGCATCCTTCAGATTGATATCGAGCAGCGCTTTCTTCGGCCAGCCCACACAGGTCACGACAAAGTGATGCCCTACCGCAGCCAGTTTCTGCATCCGACCTCTGGATTCGTCTTCGATAAGATCAATATCAGGCACTTTGGCCAAGCGCGCGCCCATTTCCCACAACGCCTGCAGCGGGTAGTCGTTACGCGCCCATTTTCGCCCGAACTCCTGCACACCTCCGGTAGAGGTAATCTGCACACTCTCTGCCCATGGATGACGCAACTCAACGCCGATTGACGCGAGTCTGGATACTTTCGGGTGGGCCCGGTAAGGCAGCGGCTGACTGGAAGACGACCGCCCTTGTTCGGCAGTCCGGCCATTGCTGCGTACCGAGTAACACACATGGCCCCTCTCATACACGTCGACGATGGCATAGCCAAATTTCTGCAGATCACCACGGCCGAACTCATCGCCCGGTTCCGGCGCGCTACGGAAAAACTCAGAAAAATCATGACGCAGAAACGCAGTAGAGGGCAGCATATAGAATTCCGACGTTCCAACCCTGTCATACCAGAAATTATGGACATGGCCTGCGAATACTGCCTCCACCTGCGGCCGGGCCATTAAACCCAGCAGCCAGCTGCGGCCCGGCTCATCCAGGTTGTCGTAGTTGCCTTTCTCGTCAGTCGAATAGATGTATGGAGGATAATGCATGAACAGGAAGATTCGTTGTTCATTTGCACCAGCAGCGTGCAATTGCTGCTCAAGCCATTGCTGCTGACGCTTCTCATCATCAAGGCCCGAATTGATGAGCAGGGAATTGATCAAGACAAAACGCACCCCCTCTTGCTCAAAAGCGAAAAAATCATCGCCAAAACACGCGCGGTATTTTTCAAGAAAAGCATCGCATACCTGCTCTGCCGGCATCCATTCAATGCGCTTGTCTCCCACGTCATGGTTACCCGGCAGCACATGCACCGGCACCTTAACCGGTTCGATAATGTCTT
>DATGQC010000363.1:0-3400 GCA_035304425.1 Advenella sp. | reverse complement strand
AAAATGAAGGTGCGGTCCAGCACGTCTCTGATCATGGACGACAGGTCCATGTTGCGATCAAGGACGACCCAGGTCAGCAAATGCAGCACGACATAAAAGAAGGCAAACAGTCCCAGCATGCGTCGCACACGGACCAGCGCCGGCTGGTCCAGCAGTTGCCGGACTGGCGTAACCGCAAGCGTGAGCAATAACATGACCAGCGTCCAGAACCCCGAGGAGCGGGTAATGAACTCGACGGGATTGGCCGTCAGGCCATCGTTATACCCGAGATAGAACCAGCGCAAAAAGGGGATCAGGCAGAGCGAAAACAGCACAGGTTTAAAGCGCGCCACCTGGCTGGCGGTCCACCGCCTGCGCGCCATGGAGGCAGGCCGGGCGCCGGCCGCCGGCGGGGTCGCGCCGGTCGATTCAGACATGAAAAACACCTTGTTGCTCAATAATTGGCACGCAAATCCATCCCGCTGTACAGCGAGGCGACCTGCTCCCCATAGCCGTTGAATTTCAAGGTGGGCACTTTGGGGTCAAAGAAACCACCGCCAATCACGCGCTCATGCGACTGACTCCAGCGCGGATGCGGAACATCCGGATTCACATTCGCATAAAAGCCGTATTCCGAGGGCGCAATCGCCACCCAACTGGTTTGAGGCATGGTCTCGGAGAGCACGATTTTGACAATGGACTTGCCCGACTTGAAGCCATATTTCCACGGAACGATAATTCGCAACGGCGCACCATTCTGATTGGGCAGGCGTTTGCCATACAGTCCGAAAGTGAGCAGGGTCAGCGGATTCATGGCTTCGTCTATGCGCAAGCCCTCGCGATAGGGCCACGGAATAATGCGATCACCCAGCCCAGGCATCGCCTCGGGCTGAGTCGCGGTCACAAATTGAACAAATTTAGCCTTGCTGGTGGGCTGCACCTGCTTGAGCAACGCCGATAACGGATAGCCCACCCACGGGATCACCATAGACCAGGCTTCGACACAACGCAGCCGGTACACCCGCTCTTCCTGAGGCGCCAGCTTGACCAGCTCATCCAGATCAAAGGTGCGTGGTTTTTCCACCTCACCGCTCACCTGCACCTGCCAGGGCTCAATGCGCATTTTTCCGGCATAGTCCAGCGGATCGCCTTTGCCGGTTCCAAATTCATAAAAATTATTGTAGGACGTAATATCCTTTTCCGTGGTCAGTTTGCGATCGATTTTTGCTGCTGCATATTGCGGATTCGGCTGCATGCCAGCAATCGGCGGCAACGCGTCTGCCGCACGGGCCATCTGCGGCAGCGCTGCGCCAAGGCCGGCCAGCCCGGTTCCGGCAGCGATGCCGGCCATGTGTTGCATCCACAACCGCCTGGCCTGCCAGACCGGTTCAGGGGTAATCTGCGATGACGGAATATGGGGATAGCGCGGGCGTGAGGGCATAATTGACTCCGGTGGCTTGCTGGCGCAAAAAAATGACAGCAATAATGACGAATTTCGCTACTTGGAAATTTAGACAGCCATTTTTCGACAATGTTCCAGCAGAAACGATTGTAATTGCGCCGGCGTCTCTGCAACCAGCGTCGGTTTACTGGCCAGCAGCTCTTCAGCGCTATGCGCCCCATACGTAACCGCAATGCTATCGACCCCGGCGGCCTGGGCCATCTGAATATCATGCGAGGTATCGCCCACCATGACCGCCTGTCCGGCGGGCACAGCCAGTTCCTCCAGAATTTCCTCGAGCATCCTCGGATGTGGCTTGCTAAATGTCTGGTCCGCGGTGCGGGAGGCGTCAAAATAGTGCCCCAGGTTCATTCCGGTCAATACCCGGTCCAGTCCGACCCGACTTTTACCCGTGGCCACGGCCATCAGCACGCCTTCTGCCTTCAGCGCGTCCAGCATGCCGATAATGCCGTCGAAGGTGCGTAAATCAGGATCCCGAAGCAGGTAGTGGATGCGATAGCGCTCAAGAAACCGCGGCAACTGGGAAGGGGTCAGGTCGGGCACGGCGCGATGCAACGCCTCGTCAAGCGACAGCCCGATCACCCAGCTGGCCTGCGCAACCCCGGGCACAGGCAGCCCCATATCGCGACAGGCGGCCTGGATGGCAGCGACAATGGTATGGGTGGAATCCATCAGAGTTCCATCCCAATCGAAGATGGCAAGTGAATAACGCATTCTATTTTCCATATAGTGAAATCATAAGAGAGCGGTGCAGTTGAACAACATAAACTTCAGGTTCCTGCTGTGACGCCGCTTGCGCCAACCGCAAAGATGCCTGCGCTCAGCGGCGCGTGGCCAGACTATCGAGCAACTGCCGGCATATTTGGGGGAGCGGCGCAGTCAGGGACAACGGCTCCTGCGTCACCGGATGAGGGATGTCCAGTGTATGGGCATGCAGAAACATGCGGGCGAACCCCTGCCGGGCAAACGCAATGCGGGTCTCATCATTGCCATATTTCTCATCGCCCACGATCGGAAAGCCGCTGGCGGCCAGATGCACCCGAATCTGATGGGTGCGTCCGGTGCGCAACTCGGCCCTGACCAGCGTGTAGCGGCCAAAACGCGCCTCTTTGCTCACGATCGTATGGGCCGCCTTACCGTCCGGGCGAACCCGCACCCGCCGCTCGCCATCGCGGGTCAGGTATTTTTCCAGGGGCAACCGTATATGCTGCCGGTCATTGACCCAGTCGCCCTCGACCAGGGCCAGATAACATTTGCGCCCACGGCTCTCCTTGAACATACCGTGCAATGCGACCAGGGCGGCACGCTTTTTGGCGATAATCAGCAATCCCGACGTTTCTTTGTCCAGACGATGCGCCAGCTCCAGAAAGCGCGCCTCGGGCCGGGCCGCCCGCATCTGCTCAATGACCCCGAACGACACGCCGCTGCCGCCGTGAACCGCCACACCCGACGGCTTATCGATAACAATCAGCGCATCGTCTTCAAAAACAATCGGAAACTGGCCTGCCGGCACAACCCGCTTTTCGTCGGGCGCAGCCACCCGCAAGGGCGGAATCCGGACTTCATCGCCCTCTTTGACGCGATATTCGGCCTGTACCCGCCCCTTATTGACGCGCACCTGCCCGCTGCGAATCGCCTTGTAAAGATGGCTTTTCGGAACGCCCTTGCACTCGCGAATGAGAAAATTATCAATGCGCTGACCATCGGATCCGGCATCTGCCCGTACCAGCCGAACGGAAAAAGTTGGTTTTTTATCAGAAGTTTGTTTGCACATACTCAAAAGAGCCTTATAATTCGGAGACCACAAAAAGACTGAATTAAAACCGTCCGGCGTTGAGAAACCCGTAGTCCAAGAAACTGCAAGCAGGTCTCCGCCCGTCAGCCAAATACGCATTGTACCGTCCTAACGTCAATCCGCTATCTGTATTTCAGTCTTTTGAGTGACTGGTTTATAAACAC
>DATGQC010000362.1:0-10054 GCA_035304425.1 Advenella sp. | reverse complement strand
TGCTGCCAAGAGGGGTCTGGCGACTGCGTAACATTGATGATTTGGCCCCTGCCTGAATCGTGTCAAAAATGTAACAAGCCCACTTTCCCCCTTGAAACTACGACATTCGTCCCTATAATTAGCACTCAGTAGGGTCGAGTGCTAACAGCCGGCCTGACTAACTCAATTTACCAACCTATTTTATATATTCAGGAGTTTCTCCATGGCATTGCGTCCTTTGCAAGACCGCGTGATCATCAAGCGCCTCGATAACGAACGTAAAACTTCGTCCGGTATCGTTATCCCTGACAGTGCAGCAGAAAAGCCAGATCAGGGTGAAGTCGTTGCTGTTGGTCCCGGCAAAAAAACAGAAGATGGCAAAGTTATCGCCGTTGACCTGAAAGTAGGCGACAAAGTCCTTTTTGGTAAGTATGCCGGCCAATCCGTCAAAGTTGACGGCGAAGAGCTGCTGGTTATCCGCGAAGAAGAAATCCTCGCAGTAGTCGGCTGATCCGCCCGCAAAAACCAACCTGCCCGCCCTGCTTAAGCATGGCATATAAGGGCTACCGAGACAATCAATCAAGGAATTAAACATGGCTGCTAAGCAAGTATTATTCGGTGACGACGCACGTGTGCGCATCGTCCGTGGTGTAAACGTTCTGGCAAATGCTGTTAAGACAACGCTGGGCCCTAAAGGCCGTAACGTCGTTCTGGAGCGTTCATTCGGCGCCCCTACCGTAACTAAAGACGGCGTGTCTGTTGCCAAAGAAATTGAACTGAAAGACAAATTCGAAAACATCGGCGCCCAGCTGGTTAAAGAAGTTGCTTCAAAAACCTCTGACAACGCCGGTGACGGCACCACAACGGCTACCGTTCTGGCTCAGTCTGTGGTTGAAGAAGGCCTTAAATACGTGGCTGCCGGCATCAACCCAATGGATCTGAAACGTGGTATCGACAAGGCTGTGGCCGCTGCTGTTGCAGAACTGCAATCTCTGTCACGCCCATGCACAACCAGCAAGGAAATTGCCCAGGTTGGTTCCATCTCTGCCAACAGCGACAGCTCTATCGGCGACATCATTGCCAATGCCATGGACAAAGTAGGCAAAGAAGGCGTGATCACTGTTGAAGACGGCAAATCGCTGGACAACGAGCTGGACGTCGTTGAAGGTATGCAATTTGACCGTGGCTACCTGTCTCCTTACTTCATCAACAACCAGGACAAACAGGTTTCTGCCCTGGAAGATCCATATGTGCTGATTTTCGACAAGAAAATCAGCAACATCCGTGATCTGCTGCCTATCCTGGAACAAGTGGCCAAATCAAGCCGTCCTCTGTTGATCATCGCAGAAGACGTTGAAGGCGAAGCCCTGGCAACGCTGGTTGTGAACAACATCCGCGGCATCCTGAAAACCACTGCCGTTAAAGCACCTGGTTTCGGCGACCGTCGCAAAGCCATGCTGGAAGACATCGCCATCCTGACTGGCGGTACCGTGATTTCTGAAGAAACCGGTATGTCTCTGGAAAAAGCCACGATCGAAGATCTGGGCCAGGCTAAACGTATCGAAGTAGGCAAAGAAAACACCATCATCATCGACGGTGCTGGCGTGAGCGCAAACATCGAATCTCGTGTTAAGCAAATCCGCACACAGATCGAAGAAGCCACTTCTGACTACGATCGCGAAAAACTGCAAGAGCGCGTTGCCAAACTGGCAGGCGGTGTTGCCGTGATCCGTGTTGGCGCAGCAACCGAAGTTGAAATGAAAGAGAAAAAAGCCCGCGTTGAAGATGCACTGCATGCAACACGCGCTGCTGTTGAAGAAGGTATCGTTCCTGGCGGTGGCGTTGCGCTGATCCGTGCCAAGAAAGCGATCGAACAGCTCAAAGGCGACAATGCCGATCAGGACGCAGGTATCAAACTGATTCTGCGCGCTGTTGAAGCACCGCTGCGCACGATCGTTGCCAACGCTGGCGACGAGCCAAGCGTTGTTGTAAACAAAGTCGCTGGCGGCGAAGGCAACTACGGCTACAACGCAGCCACAGGCGAGTACGGCGACCTGGTTGAGCAAGGTGTTCTTGACCCAACTAAAGTGACCCGCACTGCATTGCAAAACGCTGCCTCTGTTGCCAGCCTGCTGCTGACAACTGAAGCCGCTGTTTGCGAAATCGTTGAAGACAAACCCGCTCCTGCCATGCCTGACATGGGTGGTATGGGCGGTATGGGTGGCATGGGCGGATTCTAATCCAGCCAGATACACCCTGGGCCCGCCTTGCGCGGGTCCGCAGAAAATCAGCCCCGAACGGTTCGCCGTTCGGGGTTTTTCTTTGGGCAGCGTTCTTTGCATGGTGTGGGCCGGTATTTTTCGCATGGCTGCCCAGGCGCCCTGTCATAGCGCCGGTCCATTGTGCGCCTGATGCAAATCACGGGTTTGCTGCATGACACGCGATCTTGCGCGTTGTTTGCTGCGTGCGGCGCCACGACATAACAGGAATCAAAGCGCGCTACGCTGCGGTCAAAATGCCCGGCAAACACATTTGAATGCGCCGCCACGGGGCCGTTTAATCAAGCCGTAGCGTTTTGTGAACTACAATGTCGCTCATGAATCGACCAAGCCATCCGCACAGCCGCAAAAATCGCGGCGTACTGCGTTTTATCCAGTCGACTGTGTACTCGGCACAGGGCTTTCGTGCAGCCTTTTCCAGCGAAGAGGCCTTCCGCCAGGAATTGATTGTCTGCATAACCCTTACGCCCTTTGCCTTCCTGCTGGGACGCAATTTTGCAGAGATCGTTGTGTTGCTTGGGGTATTGGTCAGCGTCCTGACGGTAGAGCTGATCAACTCGGCCATCGAAGTGCTGGCCGATACGGTCAGCGCGGAAACCCATCCGCTGATCGGCCAGACCAAGGACATTGCCAGCGCTGCGGTCATGATGGTGATCACGTTCGCCGGTCTGGTCTGGTTTGGTTTGCTGTTTGTCCGTCTGTTTTCACATTAATTATTCATGACATTTATAGAAAAACTGGAATCCGCCTGGCAAAGCCAGAACTCCCTGCTCATGGTCGGCCTTGACCCTGATCCCGAAAGACTACCGGTTAGCATGACACAGAACCGCGAATCCACATTCGCGTTCTGCAAGGGCATCGTAGATGCGTCGGCGCCCTACGCCTGCGGTTTCAAACCACAAATTGCCTATTTTGCCTCACAGGGCGCAGAAGAACAGTTGTCGCAACTGTGTACCTATATCCACGAGACCTATCCGCATTTACCCATTGTGCTGGACGCCAAACGCGGCGACATCGGCACGACGGCCGAGCATTACGCCCGCGAAGCGTACGAACGCTACAAAGCCGACGCGGTTACCGTCAGTCCCTATATGGGATTTGATTCCATTGAGCCGTACCTGGCATGGAAGGACCGCGGCATTATTATTCTGTGCCGCACCTCCAATCCGGGCGGGTCGGATCTGCAGTTTGTGGAATCTGCCAGTGGCGAACCGCTTTACCTGCATGTGGCCAGCATGGTGGCCGAAAAATGGAACACACATGGTCAGTGCGGTCTGGTGGTTGGCGCCACCTTCCCCGAGGAGCTGAGCAAGGTTCGCGCCCGGGTGGGCGACGCCATGCCGTTGCTGGTGCCGGGCATCGGTGCCCAGGGCGGGGATATAGAAGAGACTGTGAAAGCCGGCCGCAATAGTGCCGGCACCGGCATGATGATCAATTCGTCACGGGCAATTCTGTATGCCAGTTCCGATGACAATTGGAAAGAAGCAGCGGCTCGTGTCGCACGGGAGACGCGCGACCAGATTAATCAGGCGCGCGCAGGCTGAAGCGCTTCAGTAAAACGAGGCAACCTGAGTCATACAGGCAGGCCTCGTACCATGACAAGTCCGGTGTTGCGCCCATGTTTGACGGCACGATGGCGTAATGCACGACGAACGTCTTCCGGGATCTGTCGGATAGGGGCAGATGCCCTATCAATATCGCCTTCTGATTACTTTGATATCCCTCATAGCTGATGAAATCAAAGAAAATCAAATGACGCGGCCTCTTCTCAGCTAGGCATGTCTGGCGTGCGATGCATGTATGCACCAATAGCGGTCAGGACTTCACGGCAGCCGCCAGCCCTGCCCGTGCGTCGCTGCCCTGCCGGAATGAGTTCAATTTTCCTCAAGGATGCGCCGAGTGATTTCCATGGCGTAGATCACCGCCTGGACGCGCACCTGATGGCGATCCCCGACGAAATTCTGCGAAAACGGCAGCGTGACAATGCCGTCGGCCTTGCGGTAGGAAACCGCAAAGCACACCAGGCCTACCGGTTTGTGCGCCGTGCCGCCATCGGGGCCGGCGATGCCGGTCGTGCTGACCGCGCAGGTCGCCAGGGGCGCATTGCTTAGCACGCCTTCGGCCATTTCAATCGCCACTTCTTCGCTGACGGCGCCAAATTTATCCAGCGCGGCCTGATTGACACCCAGCATATCCATCTTGGCTTCGTTGGTATAAGTGACGAAGCCCCGGTCAAACCATTGGCTGGAGCCGGAAATAGCGGTAATGGCGCCTGCCAGCAGCCCCCCGGTGCAGGACTCTGCGGTGCCCAGCAACCAGCTCTTTTTCTTGAGCGCTTCTCCCAACTGCGCAGCCACCTGCCACTGCTCACTCAACAACTCTGACATACTCACCCCAACATTCTGGTGGCAATCGCCATGATGAACAGCGTATAAGCCGCTGCCACCACGTCGTCCCACATGACGCCGAACCCGTTTTTGAGCGTACGATCAAAGTAGCCGATGGGTGGCGGTTTGACGATATCGAAAAAGCGAAAAAGGATAAAGGCGACCAGTTGCCAGCCCAGATTCATGGGGGCGACCAGCAACAGCACCGCCCAGAAAGCGACCATCTCGTCCCAGACGATGCCGCCGTGGTCGTCCACGTGCATTTCCTGGGCGACGCGATGGCAGCAGTACACGCCGTAAGCGAAGCCGACCAGAATAAACAGCGCCATGTAAAAATCGGTGCCCAGCACAAAACTGAGAGGCCACCAGAGTACCCAGGCCAGCAGCGTGCCCCAGGTGCCCGGCGCCGGTCTGATCAGCCCTGCGCCAAGTCCGAAAGCGAAGAAGCGGTGGACATTAGCCCGGATCCAGCCGAAAGTAGGCCATTGTGCGTTCACGGTCGTTTTGGTGCCAGCGGCATTGTGTATCGTTTGCGTTTGAATGTCTTCTATCATGCAATTACTTCTGTGTTTACGGCTTGCGCCGACGAGCTGGCCGGAAATGGTCGAAACCCGCAGGAAGTGCGGAAATATCCTGTTGCGCAGCATCAAGTACCCGCAAACCCTGCCCGACATGCACTTGTCCAATGCGCGTCAGCGTCACGGGCAGGCTGGCGGCAAGGGCCTGCAGCGCCGTTCTGGCGGTTTGCGGCGCCGTAAAACACAATTCATAGACGTCGCCTCCGCCCAGCACCGACTGGCGCAATTGCTGCGGGTCGTCGTCCGGCAGGCTAAGATTAACAGGCATTAAAGATTCATACAATACGGCAGCGACACCGCTGGCATGCAAAATATGTTTCAAGTCCTGCACCAGGCCGTCGGACAGATCGATGACCGCATGGGCCAGCGGCCTTAAAGCCAGCCCCAGGGACACCTGCGGTTCGGGCCATTCCAGTGCCCGGCGGGTCGCCTGCAGGGTCTGTTCGTCACGCTCGCTCAGGACTTCGCCCGCCTTCTGGCGCAGCAGCAGATTCAGGGCCCAGTCGGCAGCGCCCAGGGTGCCGGATACCCAGATATCGTCACCGGGCTGAGCCCGGCTGCGCAGCAGAAACGGCGGGGCAACTTCGCCCAGCACGGTGACGCTGATAACAATATCATGTTCGCTGCGGGTGGTATCGCCACCAATGAGCGGGCATTGGTATTTGTCGGCCAGGCGGTTAAAGCCCCGTGAAAATGCCTCCAGCCAATCAGCATCGTAACGCGGCAGCGCAATGCCCAGCAGACAGCCGCGCGGCGTCGCCCCCATGGCCGCCAGATCAGACAGATTGACTGCCAGCGACTTGTGACCCAGCGATTCCGGGTCTACGTCGGAAAAGAAATGGCGCGCTTCGAGCAGCAGATCTTTGCTGACGGCCAGGGAAGTGCCGGCGCCAGGCGTCAGGATGGCGCAATCGTCCCCTACCGCCATGTCAACAGACGCTGCGGGACGGGTAAAATATTGACGGATCAGATCAAATTCGCCGGACATAGGAACCGCTCTTCAATTGCGCGAGCCACCGCCTCGCAAATGCACAGGCGGGCACCCTGCGCCAGCCGCAGCCCGTCGGCGCGCCCACCCCGGGTCAACGCCCGGCATTCACTTCGAGTGAGCGCACACGGGCTGCCAGTTTGTCCAGTACGCCATTGACAAATTTGAAGCCATCGGTGCCGCCAAATTCCTTGGCCAGCTCCACGGCTTCATTAATGGCGACTTTGTATGGCACATCGACATGGTGGATGAGTTCGTAACTGCCGATAAGCAGAATTCCGTGCTCAATGGGCGACAGTTCGTCCAGCGGGCGGTCGACATAGGGCATGAATGCTTCACGCAGCGCCGGCGCATCGGCGAAAACGCCGTGCAACAGCGTCTTGAACCAGACCGGATCGGCGTTCTCGAATTCCGCGCTGTCCTGGATGTGCGCATCGATGGCGCCCGCCTCGCGCAGGTCGGTGTCGCCACTGACCAGCCAGGCATAAATACCCTGGAGGGCAAATTCGCGCGCCCGGCGGCGCGCACTGCGATGCATTGTTTTATTATCCTGAGCCACTCGTTGTCCTATCGCCTTGGGGTATCTGCTACTTCTTCGGTTTCATCGTCTTCGTCATCCTGGTCGTCATCGTCGTCCAGATCGTCGAAGTCATCATCTTCGTCTTCCGACTCGGGCACCAGCGCGGCCGACAGATTAGCCATTTCCACGGCAACCTGGGCGCAATCCTTGCCTTTCTGTTCGGCGCGGGCCCTGGCCTGCTCTTCGTCTTCTGTGGTCAGAATGCCATTGGCTACCGGCACATTGGTATCCATGGATACCCGGGTAATGGCTGCAGCGCTTTCATTGCTGACAATTTCGAAGTGATAGGTCTCGCCGCGGATGACGGCCCCCAGGGCGATCAGCGCATCAAATTCGTAGGTTTCGGCCATTTGCGCCAGCGTCAAACCGACTTCGAGCGCACCGGGCACCGTCACGACCATAATGTCGCGCTCATCGACACCCAGCTCGCCAAGTTCGGCCAGGCAGGCTTCGAGCTCGGCAAAACCGATTTCCTCGTTGAATCGTGCACACACGATACCGATATGCAGGCCTTCGCCATTCAGATCAGGGGCGAGTGTATAGGGTTTCATAGCCATTCCTTTAAAGTCAGCGGGGGTCAGAAGAAGTTTCGTAGCCTGTCACGGTCAGTGCATAACCAGTCATGCTTGGCATTTTACGTGGAAGTGCGAGCAGGCGCATCTTTCCGACGTTCAGTTCACGTAATATTTGCGCGCCGATACCGTAAGTGCGCAGGTCGTAGCGATCGTCCCTGCGCGCGGTGCTCTCGGCCTCTCCCCATTTTTCCAACGCCTCGATCAGGCCCTTTTGCGATCCCTGGCAGTTGAGCAGCACCAGAACGCCGGCCGGACTGGCGGAAATGGCCTCCAGCGCCTGCGCGATTCCCCAGCTGTGAGCATTGCGTTCCAGATCCAGCAGATCCAGTACCGATACCGGTTCATGCACGCGCACCAGCGCTTCCTGCTCGGGATCAATGGCGCCGTGCACCAGCGCGATATGGCCGGCGCCGGACATGCTGTCCTGGTACGATACCGCTTCGAACTGGCCGAAAGGCGTTTTCAGGGTCTTGCTGCCCAGACGGCGGATCATGGATTCGTTTTCGCTGCGATACTGGATCAGATCGGCGATCGTGCCGATTTTCAGATTATGTTCGCGGGCGAAGGTAACCAGGTCGGGCAGGCGCGCCATGCTGCCATCGGGTTTGAGAATTTCGCAGATGACCGCCGCCGGCGTCAGACCTGCCATTGCGGTGAGGTCACAGCCCGCTTCAGTGTGCCCGGCACGGATCAGCACCCCGCCCGATACGGCCTGGACCGGGAAGATATGTCCCGGATTGACCAGATCCTGGGGCTTGGCGTTTTTGGCAACGGCCGCCTGGATGGTGCGGGCCCGGTCTGCGGCGGAAATGCCGGTGGTGACGCCCTCGGCCGCCTCGATGGACACGGTAAAGTTGGTGCCGAAGGAGGTGCCATTGCGCGAAGCCATGAGCGGCAGCTCCAGCTGGCGGCAACGCTCTTCGGTCAGCGTCAGGCAAACCAGGCCGCGGGCATGCGTAACCATGAAGTTAATGGCTTCTGGCGTGACAAAGTCTGCCGCCATGACCAGATCGCCTTCATTTTCGCGATCCTCTTCGTCGACCAGGATGACGATACGCCCGGCCTTGAGCTCTTCGACAATTTCGGAGACGGGAGAAATGGTGCAGTCGGGCACCAGAGAAACAGGGGCGGCAGAAGTCATGATCGTGCTTGAATCCGGAAAAACTGCGCTGGCGCAGCGCACCAACAATGAGCAAAAGCGTTATTTTACCCCTTTCGCCCCTGTAAAAGGCGGTAAGGCCCCAATTCAGTCCGAGGATTGTTGGGGCCCGCGCACCACTGCCGTCACTTCAATTTCCACTTTGGCCCGGTCTTCCACCAGACCGGCCACCTGAACCGCCGTCATGGCGGGAAAATGCCGGCCGATAACATTGCGGTAGTGTTCGCCGATCGCCGGATAGGCAGCCACATATTCCCGCTTGTCGGTCACGTACCAGTTCATGCGGACAATATCGGACGGCCCTGCGCCGCCCTCCTTGAGGACCGCCACGATATTTTCCAGGGTCTGGCGCACCTGTTCTCCCAGATCGTCGGACTCAAACTGCTGCTGTCCGTTCCAGCCGATCTGGCCGCCCACGAACAGCAGGCGGCTGCCGGCGTCAACGGAGATCATGGTGCCGTTGGCGTAGCCGCGGGGCTTGGTCCAGTCTGATGGTTGCAATATTTCCATTTTTTCAGTTTCCCATTCCTATTATCGATCCTTATTACCATCCCTATTACCGATCCTGATCCTTATTACTGATCCCTGTTACCGGGTTTCGGTCATTTGTCTCAGGACAAAGCGCTGCAGCTTACCGGTTTCGGTGCGCGGCAGCTGCTCGACAAACTCGATTTCGCGCGGATACTTGTAGGGCGCCGCTTCCTGCTTCACATAGTCTTGCAACGCGGCAACCAGCTCGGCGCCGGGCGTAAAGCCTTCGTTCAGCACGATGTAGGCCTTGACGATGGCGCCACGCTCGGCGTCGCTGCGGCCCACGACCCCGCAGTCGTTCACGGCAGCATGGGTCATGAGCACGCTTTCGACCTCCGGCCCGGCAATGTTGTACCCGGCCGAGACGATCATGTCGTCGTCGCGCGCGCGGTAAAAAAAGTAACCGTCGGCGTCCATCACGAAAGCGTCGCCGGGCAGATTCCACTGCTGTTGCACGTAACGGGACTGGCGTTCATCATCCAGGTAACGACAGCCGGTAGGACCGCGCACGGCCAGCCGGCCAAGCGTACCAGGCGGCACCTCGTTCATCTCTGCATCAACCACTCGCGCCTGGTAGCCGGGCACCACCCGACCGATGGCGCCATCACGGATGTCATTACCGGTGCTGGAAATATATACATGCATCATTTCCGTGCCGCCAATGCCATCCGTCATATTGATCCCGCTGGCTTTTTTCCATAACTGGCGCGTATCATCGGGCAGCGCCTCGCCGGCAGACACGCAGACCCGCAGGGAATCGAGCGAATAACCTGCGGCCAGCCCGGCCATCTTGCGGTAGAAGGTGGGCGCCGTATACGTCATGGTCACCTGATGATCCTGGATAATCTGCAAAAAGGCCTCGGGCGTCAGCTTTTCAACCAGCAGGGTCGAGCCGCCGGCGCGCAATGGAAAACAGAGCAAACCGCCCAGCCCGAAAGTAAAGGCCAGCGGCGGCGTGCCGCAGGCAATATCGCTCGCCCCGGTTTGCAGCACCTGAC